>JAFIGH010000080.1 GCA_020831525.1 Opitutales bacterium | reverse complement strand
AAGTTTTTTCACCCGCACGGTGAACCTTTTCCTGCGTCGCTAATGATTAGGGTTTTTGGACTCTGTTTTCTTTCCGAGTTAGCGGTTGCCTCCGCGCGCGCGACGTTCTTTCGTGGTCCGTTTTCGACGAATGAGGGAGGAAGGACCTGCAGTTCCGCCGCCGCCGGTAGGGTATCAACCGGGGCTCCTGCGCCACGTCGCCATCATAATGGACGGCAACGGGCGCTGGGCGGGCGCGCGCGGTCTTCCCCGCAACGAAGGCCACCGCCACGGCGTCGAAAACGTCAAATCCATCATCAAAGCGGCGAAAGAGGCGGAGTTGAGCTGCCTCACTCTCTTCGCCTTTTCGGCGGAGAACTGGAACCGTCCGCGCGCCGAAGTGTCCACCCTCATGCGGTTGCTGGAGCACTACCTCAAAGAGCAGGCGAAAGTGCTGCGCGAGCAGGAGATCCGGCTCCGCGTGCTTGGCCGCAAGCAAGAGTTGCCGCCCCGTGTGGCCAAGCTCATCCGACGCACCGAGGAAGAAACGGCGCACTACACCGACCGCACCCTTGCCCTCGCGCTAAATTACGGTTCGCGCACGGAGGTCGTCGACGCCATGCGGGCTTACGCGGAGGCCGTCGCGCGCGGCGAGGCCGATCCTGCGACGCTCGATTGGGCTGAGGCCAGCCGCTACCTCTACTCGGCGGAACTGCCTGACCCCGACCTCGTCATCCGAACCTCCGGCGAGCACCGCGTAAGCAACTTCCTTCTCCTGCAAAGCGCTTACGCCGAATACTATTTTTCGAGGAAATACTGGCCCGATTTCGGCCCGGACGACTTTTACGCCGCCCTTATGGACTACGCCCGGAGAGAGCGCCGCTTCGGCAAAACGGGCGAACAGATCCGCGCCGACGGCGCGCCCCAACCCCAAACCGCATGACACACCGCATTGCCAGCACTGTCATCCTTTGGCTCGCCTTCATCGCCATTCTCGTCGTCGGCGGTGTGCACGGCGCCTACATTATTCTGACGGCCGCCGCGCTCCTCACACAGTGGGAAGCCTACGGCCTGATCCGCAAGACCGGCGGACAACCGCAGGCATGGGCCGGGATAGCGGCAGGAGCGCTGTATCTCCTCGGCTTCGCCTACTTCCCCTACCTCGGGCTGCATCCGCTTGCGGGCCTCGCCCTCGGCTTCACCCTGCTCGTTCTGTTCGTGCTCGTACGCGGCCCGGCGAGCGAATGCCTATCGGCCTTCAGCGCCACCTCGGCGGGACTCGCCGTACCCCTCATGCTGGGCTTCTTCGTGCCCATCATCCAGTCCGGCCAGATCATGCTCGCGGTGTGGGTCATCGCGGCGGCAAAGTTTACGGACGTCGGGGCACTCCTCGTCGGCCTAAAATTCGGGCGCACCTCGTTTTCCCCCGTCCTCAGCCCCAACAAAACATGGGAGGGCGTCATCGGCGGGATTCTTGTATCCGCCGTCGTCAGCCTGCTCTTCCAACTTTCGTTCTCCCAGTATCTGCCGGTCGGCTTCTCGCCGCTTTTCGCTCTATGGGCCGCCGTCCCCGTGGCCATCGCCGCGATCACGGCGGACCTCTTTGAATCCGCGCTCAAACGTTCAGCAGGTGTGAAAGACTCCGGGCGTACGATCCCGGGCATCGGCGGTGTCTTCGACCTCACCGACAGCTTCCTGCTTGCCACACCGGTGGGCTTTCTCCTCCTCAGCGGGTTGCTGGCGGGCCTTTGACGCGCCTCGCCGCGACGGTTCTGGTCATGAAAGGCGTTGTCCTCATCGGAGCCACCGGCTCCATCGGCTCAAACACGGTCGAGGTGCTACGCCGGCACCCCGGCAAACTCCGTCTCGTCGGCGTCGCCGCCGGGCAAAACCGCGAACGTCTCGACGCCATAGCGCGCGAGTTCGGGACACAGCACACGAGCCTGTTTCGGGAGGAGGGCGTGGACGGACTTGTGCGCCTCGCCACTCTCGATGAGGCGGACATTGTGCTCCTCGCCGCGACTGGAACGGTCGGCCTGAGGCCCGCCCTCGCCGCCCTTGAAGCGGGCAAAACGCTCGCCCTTGCCAGCAAGGAGGTCCTTGTCCTCGCCGGCGGGCTCGTCATGGAGACGGCCCGCCGCCACGGTGCGCGCATCCTCCCCGTCGACAGCGAACACAACGCCATTTTTCAATGCCTGCACGGTCGACCCGCCGACGCCTCCGTGCGGCGCCTTGTTCTCACCGCTTCCGGGGGTACATTCCGCGACCTTCCGCCGGAAGCGCTCGCGCACGTGACCCCGGAAGACGCCACACGCCACCCCAACTGGGACATGGGTCCGAAGATTACGGTCGACTCCGCGACGATGGCGAACAAAGGACTCGAACTCATCGAAGCGCACTGGCTCTTTGGCCTGCCGCCGGAGCAACTGGACGTCGTTCTGCACCCGCAGAGTCTCGTCCACAGCATGGTGGAATTTATCGACGGTTCGATCCTCGCACAGCTTTCGCCGCCCTCCATGACCTTCGCCATCCAGTACGCCCTCCTTCATCCAAAGCGTGCCGACGGGACCGCCGAACGCCTCGACCTCACCCGCGCGCTGCAGCTCGACTTCGCGCCCGTCGATACGACGCGCTATCCCTGTCTGCGCCTCGCCCGCAATGCCATGGAAACCGGCGGCGGAGCGCCCGCTGTTTTCAACGCCGCCAATGAAATCGCCGTCAACCGATTCCTCGAAAACCGATTGCCCTTCGTTGCCATTCCCGAAGTCATCGCTCATTGTTTAGAAAGTCTGTCACCGCCCGCGCACGACAGCTCGCTCGAAGAATTGCTCGCCACGGAGGAAAACGCCCGCACCGTAGCGGGTCGGTTTGCCGACAGCCGCGCCCGCGGGTGAGTCGAGTCCGGCACTTCCGCATTTCGCCCATGACGACCGAAATCATCCTCCGTATCCTCACCAACCCTGTCGCAATCGCGGCAGTGGTGCTCTTCTTCGGTGCCTCGATCTTCGTGCACGAACTCGGGCACTACCTCGCCGCCCGCTGGCGAGGCCTCAAGATCGACCGCTTCTCCATCGGATTCGGCCCGCGCCTCTTCGGCTGGAGGGACAAGCAAGGCGTGGAATGGCGCGTCGCCCCAATCCCACTCGGCGGCTACGTCATGCTGCCGCAGCTCGCCGACCTGCGCGGTGCCGAGGGTGAATCCCCCGAAACCCGCCGCAGCGGTCTTCCGCCCATAAGCTACACGGACAAAATGGTCGTTTCGGTCGCGGGCGCGGTCTACAACGTCCTCTTCGCCCTCAGCCTCGCCTGCATTCTCTGGGTCGCGGGCACGCGCGTCTACGACAGCATGGACACCACGCAAATCGGTTACGTCCTGCCCAAAGTCGTCGACCGCGCGGGCAACGAAGTCCCCAGCCCCGCAAGCAAGGCCGGCATTCTCCCCGGCGATACCATACTCGCCATCGACGGGCAACGCGTGGACGACTGGGGCGACGTCGTCACCCGCGTGACCACGGGTTCGGCCCGCGCCGATGCCGGCGAGCCGCTAACCCGCCTCACCGTTGACCGCGGCGGAGAAACTCTCGACATCGCGGTCTTCCCCGTTCTCAGCGAACACGAAACCCTCCGCATCATCGGCTTCATGGCCGCCGAACCGGTCGTCGTCGACCGCGTCTTCGACAACTCGCCCGGACAGCTCGCCGGACTTGAGCAAGGCGACCAAATCATCGCCGTCAACGGAGAACGCATCTACCGCCCGGACGCCTTTATCGAGCGGGTCAACGACCATCCGGACGAGGGCTTTGTCCTCACCATCCTCCGCGAGGGGCAGACCCTCGAACGATTCCTCCGTCCGGAAAACGTCGTCTACACTCAGGCGGGCGACACCCGTCCCATGGTGGGCATCGCCTTCGCGCGCTCCTACGAGATGCGCCACATCGACCCATTTACGCAACTGCGCAATCACGTCGACATGACCGTCCGCGTCCTTGCCGCCCTCTTCAACCCCCATACCAATGTCGGCGTGCGCAACCTCAGCGGGCCGGTCGGAATTGGCTACGCCCTCTACTCGCTGACCCAGATCGGCATGCGCGAACTGCTAGCCATCGTCGTCCTCATCAACATCAACCTCGCCATCCTCAACCTCCTCCCCATTCCCGTCCTCGACGGCGGGCACATGGTCTTCGCCACCCTTGCCAAACTGCGCGGCAAGCCGCTCCCCGCTTCCTTTGTCGCCGCCGCCCAGAGCGCCTTCATGCTCTTTTTCATCGGCATCTTTATCTACGTCACCTTCTTCGACACCGGGCGTGTGCACCGCAACGAATCCGCCATCATCGAGCAGGAACGCGCCGCCGCCCAGCGCGTCGAACCCGTCTTCACCGGAGAATCCATGGAAGATGTCGACTCCGCCGACCCTCCAACGCGCGGCGACCCTTGAGCCCCGGCTTCTCCGTGGCAAAACACCGGAGTTGCACCGGACGGCTTTGTCACTACGCTGGACCGCAAATGAAATCGCTGCAAACAACTGTCGTTTCCCTTCCTCTACTCTTCCTTGCCGCGCTCATTGCCGGTTGTTCGACGCCGAAAGGCTCGACAGTGGCGGAGCGTCAGGCCTATGTGCGCGAAGTGCGCGACGAAACGCTGCAGAAGGCCTACGGGTTCAAGCCGGAACTGCGTGACGAGATCGCGGGCGCACCGGGCTACGCGGTCTTCAGCAACATCGGTGCGCAGGTCTTCCTGCTCGGCGGCGGGCAAGGCTTCGGCCTGGTCAACAACAACCTCACCGGTGCCGAAACGTTCATGAATATGGCCACCGTCGCGGTCGGTATTGGCCTCGGCGTACGCGACTTCCGCGTTGTCTTTATCTTCGACGACGAAACCGTCATGCGTGAATTCGTCGAACGCGGCTGGCAGTTCGGGGCCGAGGCGGACGCCGGGGCCGTCGCGCGGGGCGACCGCGGGGCAACCGCGCGGGCGGGCGCCGACATCGGAACGACCGGCGCGACGGCGGGAGCGGGCACTGCCGCAGGCGATGGACGCCGGACGGCCGGCGACGGCGCGGCCGCCGGCACCGGCATGCGCGTCTACCAGATCACAGAAAACGGCATCGCCCTCCAGGCCCGTATCGCAGGCACCCGTTACTGGAAAAACTCCGAGTTGAACTGAATTCCGGGAAAAATCCTTCCCGCGGGGGTGTTGACAAAGCCAGAAAGACCTACTTTTCTCACCCGCTTTATCAAACGGTGGTAATAGCTCAGTTGGTTAGAGCACTGGTTTGTGGTACCAGGGGTCGCCGGTTCAAGTCCGGTTTACCACCCCATTTTCTGTAGAGCCATGGGCAGCATGGCCGGTCCGCCCCGACTGACGGGCGATTCGCGCAAGTTCGGACTCAACCACAGTATCCCCGTGAAAGGGTGTAGCGCTGTTCATCAGGGTCTATCAAGTCCGTCGGAGGTTGTATCCCGCCTCACGGCGTCAGTTCATGAACTGTTGACTGGCGGGTTCACCTTCAAACCATCATAATCCATGATCGACACCCGCCAGCAGCTTCACTACCCTGACCCGGTTACCTTTACATCGGCAAAAGACATCGCCGCCCCGCACGACGCGTTCCTCCATGAAGCCTCCCGCAGGGAGGCGGAGGGCAAGCGGACAAAAATCCTCGCCGCCAACGCGCGGCGGGTCTATGGCCTCTTATCCATGAAAGCCGCGCTCGAAGGCATCTTTGTGCCCAACATTGTCCCCTACAACGCCAAGGGACGCATCGACGAAGACGAACTGCGGCGCATCATCCACTGGCTCGGCGAAAAAGGCGTCACCGGATTCTATCCCAACGGAAGTATGGGCGAGTTCATCCGCCTCAGCTTCGAGGAGCGCAAGCGGGTCGCGGAGATCGTGGCGGACGCGGCGGGCCGGAGACCCGTCCTCGCCGGAGCGGCCGAGCCCAATGTCGACCTCGTCCTCAAGATGTGCCGCCACTGCGCCGACCTCGGCTGCCGCGCCGTCTCCATCACCGGTCCCTACTACTACAAGCTCACGCAGGACAGCATTGAGACCTACTTTCGCGAACTCGCGGAAAAGTCGCCCGTCGACATCGTCATCTACAACATCCCCGCCTTCGCCAACGAAATCTCCGTCCCCGTCCTGCGCCGCCTCGCCCTCGACTGCCCGCGCATCATCGGCACGAAGGACACCTCGCGCGACATGCCGCGCTTCCAGCAAATCCTTCACGAGATCAAGAGCCAGCGCCCCGACTTCGCCGTCCTCATCGGCTGGGAGGAACTCCTCTGCGCCAGCCTCTTTATGGGCGGCGACGGCGGCACGCTCTCCAGCGGCGGCGTCGTGCCCGAGGTCATCATGAAACTCTACGAAAGCGCCCGCGCAGGCGACTGGGAGGAAGCCCGGCGCGTGCAGTTCAAGCTCCTCGACCTCTTCGCTCTCATGGTCAACGCGCCCAACTTCCCCGAAGGCTTCCGCACAGGCTACGAACTGCGCGGCTTCCGCCCCGGCCGTGCGCGCTTTCCCCTCTCCCCCGGCGAAATGGTATCCATGGCGCAAATGCGCTCCCGCCTTGCCTGTGTCCTCGCCGATTGCGGCTTCGCCGAAGCCGCCGACGCCTGCGTCCGGCCCGACACCACCCGCGAAGCCACCGTCGACGCCATTGTCCAGGAAGTCATGCGCAAACTCCACCACCCCTAACCCCCTCCCTCTCCCTCTTCCTCTTCCTCTTCTTCTTCCTCTCCCTCTCCACTCCAACAATATCCACCGGCGCTCCAAATCCACCACTCCACTACTCCCACCACTCCCGCCCATTACAACCGCAACCGTGCCTCGCTAAAGCTTCAGCCTACTTCACCACTCCACCGCTCCCATGCCCGCCACTGCCCAGCACCCGGCACTCGGATTTCTCGAAACGCCGTTTATCAGCATCACGGCGCTGGCCTGCGACGCCGCGCTGAAGGCGGGCAACATCCGCCTTCTCGGGCTCGAACCGGTCGGCACCGAAGTTATCCTCTCGCGCTTCGCCGGGAGCACGGCGGACGTGGAAGCCGCCCTTGCCGCCGCCGAACAGCGTGTTCTTTCCGCCGGCAGCCGCGTCGTCGCCGCGCGCCTGATCCCCCGCCCGGCCGACACCCTCGACCGCGCCACCGACGCACCCAACAGCATCAACCCGCTCTACGGCGGGCGCGAATACCTTTTGCCCACCGACTACCCGAACCGGAATACCACCATGAAGCACCACGCCATCGGAATCCTCGAAACACAGGGCCTCACCGCCATCCTCCACGCCACCGACGCCATGCTCAAGGCCGCCGACGTCTCCCTTGTGGGCAAAGAGAAGATCGGCGCGGCCTACGTTGCCATCATCATCCGCGGCGACGTCGCCGCCGTCGAAGCCGCCCTCCAAGCCGGCTCCGCCGCCGTCGGCGCCCTCGGCAAACTCATCGCCGCCCAAGTCATCGCCCGGCCCCACGAAGACTTCCTCGCCCTCCTGCCAAAGTAACGCCCGCGCCTCTCCCGCCCGCCAACCGCACACGGACAGGAATGTCCGTGCTCCGTTTTAACCCGTGCACGCTTCGCCCAACGGAGCACGGGTTTCCCAACCCGTGGCCCGCCAACCGCACACGGACAGGAATGTCCGTGCTCCGTTTTAACCCGTGCACGCTTCGCCCAACGGAGCCACGGGTTTTCCAACCCGTGGCCGGACAACCGCAGCGGCGAGACCTCCGGTCCGCCGCCCCGCACGAACCCGGCGGATCGGATCGGCCTTGCCCGCGAAGGTTGTTTTCTTGTCCTCTTTCGCAGCGAACAGACCTCCGACAGCGTTCGCCGAGCCTGTATCGACAAACCCATGACGAAGGGTCGGCACCCTCCCCGGCCCTACATCCGCGGACGTCGCGCCCCCCAGCGCAGAAGGATCGTGCCGAGAACAAACGACTTCGCGAAGCGCGGGCCGAACCGCACCGGGTCGGAGAGCGTGCGCACGAGCCAGCCGAGAAACAGGCGGTCGGCCCAGCGCGGAATCCTTACCTGCGAGGCACTGAAAAACCCGATCGCCCCGCCCGTGCAGAGGAGCGACGGCACGCGCTCGCCCGGAAAACGCGCCTCGCATCCGCGCTGGAGATATGCACCGAGAAACTCCTGCACACCGCCCCCGAGGTTGATGAGAATGTATTTCGGCCGCCGCTCGAGGACTCGCTCCAGCAACGCGGGGTCCGCCACATTGTCACGCGGATACATGGGAGCGATGTAGTGGTCGTCTTCGGTCGCCGGAATTCCGGCCTCACGCAGAAACTCCGTGTGGATGGCAGCATCGCGCTCACCCGGCTCGATGCGGAAAAGCGCGCCCGGTTCGCGCAGCTCCGGACGCGGAAAAAAGTACTCAAGAAACTCATACCCGGACACCCGGTTGATCCGCTCGCCCCGCCGAAGGCGCCAGATCAGCGTCATGTACCCGCTGTCCGGGAGGATGAGTCGGCTCGATGCCATTGCCTCGTAGAACGCAGGATTGCGGCTCGCCAGAATCATGCACGGGGCCGAAGGCACCGTCATGAGCCCGCCGTGCTCCATGATCCAGTCGACCGCGCGCGGCGCCGGGCCGTTATAGAGGGGCAGACCGAGAATCCGCACTGTCGGAAGCGACTCCATGGCGGCGAAGAATGCGGCACCTCCGCCCGAGTTCAAGCGTCTTGATGCGCTTCGGCGCGCGCCCGCCCTCCGCAACGCACCCGCCGCCGCGTGCCGGGCGCTGAAGCAGGCCGGCTACGGCTGCCGCGCACCGTAATCGGGCTGATTCATCGCCCGATCCCGACCGGCCGAAACCCCCGCGCAGGCCCGGACCCCGCACCGGCGCCGGATACGCAAATCAACCGGTTTCACCCGGTAGCGGGCGTCCTTCCCTTTACTCCATGCCGCCTTTCGTGATCCCGCCCTCGTGCGCGAGGGTGACGACGTTTTCGATGTGGCGGGTGTGGGGGAAGAGGTCAAAGGGCTGCACCCGCGTAACCCGGTAACCTCCGGCGGCAAGGACGCGCAAGTCGCGCGCCTGTGTGTCCGGGCCGCAGCTCACATAGACGATCGCCCGCGGGGCGAAAGCGAGTAGCTGTTCGAGAAAGAAAGCGTCGCAACCCTTCCGCGGCGGGTCGAGAATGACCGCGCACTCCGCGCCGGGGAAGGCGAGACCGCCGAAGATGCGCTCCGCCGTGCCTTCGACGAAAGAGACGTTTACCGCACCGTTGAGTTCCGCGTTTTCCCGCGCGAGGGCGACGGCACGGGCGCTGATCTCGATGCCGTGCGCTGTCTCGAAATGCCGGGCCCCGCAAATGGCAAAGACACCCACACCGCAATAGGCGTCGACCAACCGCGGCGCTCCCGCCGCGCGCGCCTCACCGAGCACATAATCCACCATGCGCGGAAGCACATGCGGGTTGTTCTGAAAAAACTCGCCCGCGACGAAGCGGAAGAGGAATTCCCCCACCCGCTCTTCGACCACCGCCGCCGGATCCGTCTCCACACGGCCGCCGACATCGCGCAGCATGAGCGTGCCGCCCCGCTTGAATGGCCGCGCACCGCTCTTCACCGCCGCCCGTTCGCCCGGCAGAGCGGCGTTGATCGCTTCACTTGCGATGGGGCACGCGGGCACGTCGATGACCGCCCGCGAGTCGGCGCGCTGGAAGCCGATGGCTGTGCCGTCGCCCTCCGGTGCGCGACGGAAATGCGGGGTGAGCTTGGACCGGTAGCCGTAGGTCTTCGGCGACCCGGCGCAGGATTCGACGGGCACCTCAAGCCCCGCCAGCCGTTGCAGGAGTTCGCCGATCTGGCGCGTCTTCCACTCCAACTGCGCCGGATAGGCGAGGTGCTGGTACTGGCAACCGCCGCACTCCCCGAAGAGCGCGCAGCCCGGTGCGACCCGGTCGGGCGAGGCTTCCAGCACTTCAATAAGGTCGCCCTCCGAGTAGTTCGCCTTGTTCCGCCAGATGCGCGCGCGCACTTGCTCCCCCGGCAGGGCATAGGGCACCATCACCACCCAGCCGTCGATCCGACCCAAACCGACACCAAGGTTCGTGAGGGTGTCCACGCGCAGTTCTACCTCCTCGTGGTAGGCAAAGGGCTCGGGACGGAAATTACGTGGCGGCTTGCGCGTCATTCCCTCAAGCGACGACGGCCGGCCCCGGATGTCAACGCCCGCGAAAACTGAACTTCATTCGCCCATCCTTGACGAAATCCGCCGCTGCTGAATCGTTACCAGGGTCGCGCGATCTCTTCGCCGGCGCCCTTCCCCGATGAAACGAACAATCCCCCTGATCCTCGGTTGCCTCATGCCCACCATTGTCCCCGCAGAAGAGTTGCCATGGCCCGCGCCCGTCGCCGGGCATGAAGCGCCCGCCCCCGGCGAACACCCGCGCCTGTTTTTCCGACAGGCGGACCTGCCCGCGCTTCGCGCCAAAGCGGAGACGCCGGAGGGCCAAGCCATCCTCGTCCGCCTGCGCGAGCTGCTCGGCGGCGGCGACGCCATGCCGACGCATTTCCGCCCGAAGGACTCGCCCTTCGGCGACCGCACAAAACCGATCCATCTACCGCTCGGCGCCTACAGCATCAGCCACGCCGCAGGGTTCGGGCTCCTCTACCAGCTCACGGGCGACCCGAAATACGCCGAACTCGGGCGGGAGTGCTTCGAGTGGGCCTTCGAGGGAGTCCGCGACCGCGACGCGCGCGGCCGATACGGCTGGAAAGGGCGCACCGGCAACCTCCGCGCCGGGCCGACCGTCGGATGGTATGCCTTCGCCTACGACCTGCTCTACGACGGCTGGGACGAGGACTACCGCGTGAAAGTGGCCCGCGCCATCCAGAACTTCGACCAAGGCGGCGGCACGACCCTCGCCAACCTCGCGGGCGGGGCCAGCCACGCTCCGATCAGCAACCACTGGGGCATGCAGACGGGCGGGGCGGCGCTCGCGCTCCTCGCCATCCGCGGCGACCCCGGCGTGGACACGGAACTTGTGGACCGCCTTCTCGCAGAAAACCAAGCCGCGATCCTCCGCGCCCTCAAGGAAGGCTTCGGCGACGGGGGATTCTTCGCGGAAGGCGACGGCACGGGATCGATGGCGGCGCATATTGCCCTGCTCCCGGCCCTGCAGGCATGGCGCACGGCGGCGGGGGTCGATTTTATCTCACCGCGGCCGCACGCGCCATGGATGGCGAAGCGCTGGATGTTTCTCGCGCAGATGGCGGACGGGCAGGCGGACTTCCGCCCCAACCGCGGCGGCTACCCGCACAACACCTGGGCGCGCGAGTCGCTCTCGGGCGGCGGCTACTTCGCGCACGCTTTCGGCATCCTCGACGATGACCTCCGCCCCGGGCTGCTCTGGATGTACGACCGGTGGTTCCGCGAGGCCGACTCCGCCGCCGGCACCCCTTTCGACACAACGAGCGTCTACCCGCACACCGCCGTCCTCGCCTTCATCAACTTCCCCTTCGACCTCGAGCCACGCGACCCCGGCGCCGCATGGCCCCGCCGCAACCAAGACACCACATTCGGCTTTCACGCGTGGCGCAACCGCTTCCGCGACGAAAACGACGTCATTGTCTCCGTTCTCGGCGAGACGACTCCCGGCTACATGAAAGCCCCGGCGGAAAACACGGTGAGCCTCCTCACGGCGGGCGAGGAAATCACATGGGGGCACTTCCGCGGGGGCATCCGCGCGGAATACGACGTGCGAGCCCACGGCGGTTCCGTGCTCACCTTTGGCGACGGTGGTTCGTTCGCGGTGGATTTCTCCGGGATGTCAGGGGCGGATGTCATGCTCGTATGGCACGGCTACGGCGCGCCCGAGGAGAGCCGCGTGCGCCTCGGCGACCACAGGCTCGCCTTTCACTTTTTGGGCGGCAAAGCCCCCGAAATCGAAGTGCTGGACGACAAAGTTCGCGTCGGCGGCCAGACCGTGCGCATCGTCGCGCGGCGCCTCTCGCTGGAGCATTGAGGCCGTTTTCCTGTTTAGCGGATCCGCCGCTTTACGGGCGGTCTCCGGGCGGTCAAGTGGCGAAAGAATACCCGGTCTGATGCAACGTCTTCAGGCAGACGGCGCGGTCGGGTTCTACTGACCGTACAGGGTCCCCCCGCTCCGCAGAATGCG
Organism: Opitutales bacterium; assembly: GCA_020831525.1. Classification (GTDB taxonomy): domain Bacteria; phylum Verrucomicrobiota; class Verrucomicrobiia; order Opitutales; family Oceanipulchritudinaceae; genus SLLG01. Next base: position 13,621 of record JAFIGH010000080.1, on the reverse strand, counting down.
CTCTCCACCGGCGTCTCCTCCGCCCCGGCGTGCGATATACTCGTCTCAATCCGCCCATCGGTTCCTTGTTCACGCCTTCCTGATCAGTACACCGTTGAGCCGGATCCGCGCTCGGATAAGCCGCCACTGCAAAGGAGTTTCCGCAATTGGCGGGTTTGGACCGCAATGGGCATCCAGCCCGAGGTCTTCGCAAAATCGGTGTTGTACCGTTTCTCACGCAATCATTCGTAGTGATGTGCTTTTGCGGTGCCGGCGACTACCCGTGGCGGCGAAATCCGACGTTGCTGAGCAAAATGCGCTTCGGCGGCCAGTCCGTATGCATCGTCGCGCGGCGTCGCCGGACATGCGAGGCTGCGCGGTGTCCGCTCTGCAGCGGACTTGCGCGGGGCGGGAATATGGTGTTGGATAACGGGTGAATGGATGGATTTGGATGCAGGTGCAGGGCACGAACAAGGCGGGGCGGCTTCACTCTCGTCGAGGTGCTCATCGTGATGGGGTTGCTCACGCTTCTTGCCGGACTGGTGGTGGTGAATGTCACCCCGATCTTCGAAGGCCTCGGCGCGCCGCCGCTTGACCGCACACTGCGGCAAGCCGTACGCGAGGCGCGCTACCAAGCGGCCATGGAGAAGGAGACGACCTTCCTCCGCTTCGACCGCGAGCGTAGCGCCTTCATCGTAACCAACGCGGTCAACTCAGAGCTGGCCGTCCTCGAAACCGGGCACGATCCGGACGATGCCGATATCCGTATCACTTTTTTTCAACGTTTACCTGAACGCGGACTGCGCTCCGGGGGCCTAATCGAAGAACGGGAAGAGATCGCGCGCGTACGCTTCCAGCCGGATCGCTCGTCGACTCCGTTCGAGGCGGAGATCCTCTATGCGGGCGAGACCACGCTCCACCGCTACGATCCGTTCTCCGCCGTGGAGTTGAAAATCGAAGAATGACCACCGCCCCGAAACCGCACGCCGGCTTCACTCTCATCGAAGCGCTCATCGCCCTCGCCATCGCGGGACTGGCCTTTGCCGTCCTCACGCAGAGCTTTGCCAACACGCTCACGGCCTTGCGCCTCATGGAGATCGAGGCCGACCGGCAGGGCGACATCCGTTTTGTGCGCAGCATCGCCATCATGGAGCCGGACCTCGATGAGTTCGAGCGCGGCGACACGATCGAAACGCTCGACCGCGGGCGCGCGACGTGGCGCGGGATGGTCGAGCCGACCACCGTCCCCGATCTTTTCCGCGTCCGCCTCACCATCGAATTCGAAAATCCCGAGGGCGGTCTGCCCATCGAACACGAGGAAACCTTCTTTCTCCTGCGCCCGACGTGGTCCGACCCCGTCGACCGCTCCAGCCTCCTCTCGGAAATGAAGGATTCCGTCGAGTTCGAACGCGGCTTCCTCGACTGGCAATGAAGCGCCTCCCTCCAAACGCCGGGCTCACGCTCATCGAGATCATCCTCACGCTCGCCATTGTGGGGATGCTCATGGTCGCGCTGGCTTTCCACACCTTTTCGCTGAGCCGCATCTGGATGGACGACACCGACCACGATTTCTTCCAGCAGCACGCTGAGGGGGTGGCGATGTTTCTCAATACCGCCCTCACGCAGTCGCGCGCCTCCGCGGCGGAGGGGCAGGAAGGCCTGCCCGTGCAGTGGGGGCGCCCGCCCGATTGGAGCGAGATGGACCCTCCGCTGATGATGTTCCGCCAGACGGAGGCCCCGCCGCTCTTTGCCCGCGAGGGCCTCCGCCTGCCCGATGTCGTCTGCTACCTGTATTTCGAGCCGCGCGAAGGGCTGTCGCTGCTCTGGTATTCCGAACTGCAGGAAGAGTTCGAACGTGTCGACGACCTCTACCGCACGAAGGTCTCGCGCTGGGTCGAACGCATCGAATACTGCTACTACGATGCCGAGATGAACGTCTGGGAGACGCTCGAAGACCCGCGCCGCGACGACAACGACGAGTTCGAACTGCCCCACTTCCTCCGCCTTCACTTCGCCTACGAGGACGAGTCGACCTCGCGCAACGTCTTCATTCCGCAGTCCAACCGCGATGTGCCCCTTTTCTAAGAATACCCGCTACCGCGCTGCTTCCTGTTCTCCGCAGGCTGAAGCACCGCGCTCCCGCCGCCGCGGCAGCATCATCGTTGCCGTGCTCGCCTTCATTGTGCTCTTTTCCTTCATCGTCCTCGCTTTCCAGCAGGAAGCACTGTCGAAGATCCGATATTCAGGGCTCTTCCAGCACCGCGACGACCTGCGCTCGCAGGCGTTTTCCACTCTCGAAGCCACCCTTTCCGTGATCAACGCCCTGCGCGAGATCGACGGCGGCCTCTACGCGCCCGTGCAGGGCTGGGGCAACCCCCGCCGCTTCCTCGACCTCCCCGAGGAGGACGGCGTGCGCCTGAGTGTCACCGTCACCGACGAGAGCGGCCGCATCCCTCTGCGCGACGTCGAATACGACACCCTCATCCGCGTCTTCGAATACCTCGAATTCGACATGCTGGAGGGGCAGACCCTCGCCGACACCCTCCTCGACTGGATGGACGAAGACGACGAGGCGCGCATCCGCGGCTTCGACGGCGACGACTACCTGCGCCTCAACCCGCCCTACCGCCCGCGTAACGCCCCCCTTCAGACATGGGACGAACTGGAGCTGATCTACGGCTACCGCGAGGCCTTCTGGGACGAGGACGGCAACGCCAAGCCGCGGCTGCGCCGCTTCCGCAACCTCTTTTCGCTCGACCACACCGACCCCGTGAACGTCAACACCGCATCGCAGGACGTCCTCGGCGTCCTCCACGAATTGAACGTCGTCGACGCGTTCATGATCCAAGACTACCGGGCGGGTGCGGATGGACAGCCCGGCACGGCGGAGGACCGCCCCATCCGAAGCCGCGACGAATTGTTCTTTCCAACGCGCAGCAGCCTCGCGGGCTACGAATCCACTTTGCTGCGCGTCGAAGTCGAGGCACGCCGGGGCGAGGCACGGTTTCTCCTCAGCGCCCTCGTGCGCTGGCGCGGGTCGGATCCCGGCGCAGGCGGGAGCGCGCGCGGACGCGACGCTGCCTCCGGCCCCGACCGCTCCCAAGCCCGCGAAGACCGCCGCGCGGGTGACGCACGGGGCACCGCCCGCACCGCCCGCGGCGAGAGCGCACGCCTCGGATACCCGTTTGAGATCGTCCACCTCACGGAGAACCGTAGAATGTGATGGACACCATAGCACCGCCCCTTTTGCAATCGCCCCACCTTTTTCCGCATGAGTGTATCCGCTGAAGACCTGAAGAGCCGCATCCGCGCCCGCATTCCCGAGCGCCGGATTCTTCTTGCGCCGACAGATACCTTCTACAGCCACCGCTTCGAAATCCCCGAGGACGTCGCCCCCGCCGACCGGCGCGGAGCCATCGCGCTCCTCCTCGAAGGCGAGTCGCCCTTCCCTATGGAGCAGCTCCACTGGGGCTTTCTCTTCGATGCCAAGGCCCACCGCGCCTTCGTCTACGCCGCGCCCCACGCCCGCCTCGCCAAGCTGGGCATGAACGACATCAGCGGCTTTTTCCACGCCTTTCCCGGCTTCGTCACGGTCCTCGGCGACACCTTCACGCGCCGTACAGTGCGCTTCGTCGCGGAAAACGGTTCGGTGGCGGCGGTTTACTTCGAGCCCGGCGAAAGCATCCCCGCGCGCGTCGCGGCCCGCCGCGTGAACGACGAGTTCATGAGCGACGAGGCCATCCTCGCCACCCGTGAAAAGCTCGCCAAAGTCCTTCCCGCCGACGAAGAATGGGCCGCCGAAGAGGGCGTGTTCGTCGGCGAGGGCATCTTTGTCGAGGGCGAACGCCGTATCGTTTGCCGCCACCGCCGCCTCCTCCCCGGCGCAAGCACGCGGAAAACCGAAACCGCAGAGGACAGCGAAGCCGACGAAGTTCCGCCGCCCGCCGCAGGCGAAACCCGCGAACGCCCCCTCGCACTCGATCACAATGCCGTTTGGGACGCCGACATCCGTCCGCCCACATGGGGGAGCAAAGCACGCAAGGACCGCCGTACCTCGCGCTACATCTACAAGGCCACGGTCGCCGCCGTTTTTTTTCTCAGCTTTCTCCTCCTTCTCCAGGCGTTCCACTTCGGCCTTGGTGTCTACAACGCCAACCGCGCCGAGCGCATCACCACAGAACAGCCGCGCGTGCAGCGGATCAACGACACATGGGCGCTCGCCAGCCGCCTCACGCAGAGCACCGAGCAGGATCTCGCGCCCTTCCGCATGCTGGAGCTGATCAACAACGTGCGCCCAGAGTCCGTCTATTTCACACGCGTGCGCTCCACCGTCTACAACGAGCTGCGCGTCGAAGGCCTCTCCAACGCCGTCCGCCCGGTCAACGCCTACGCCGACCGCCTCAACCAGCTCGACTACATCCGCAGCGCCGAGACCGTCGTCGAGACCCGCGAAAACCGCACCCGCTTCGACCTCACTGTGCGATTCAGCGAGATCCCCCGCCCCGAAGAAGCCGCCGCCGCGCGCGACGACGTCGTTATGGGCAGCGACGAACCCGACAACCCCGGTGACTGACGACCGATGCTCCACAACCTTTTCAACGCCATCTCCCTGCGTGAACGCGTCCTCCTCGCCGCCTTCATCTGGATCCTCCTGCTCCTCTGGTTTTTCAGCCTGTGGGGCAACGTGCGCTCCGAGCGGGTCACCTACCGCATCCAGCAGACCCGCCTCGAAGACCACCGGCAGACCCTCGCCCAGGCCGCTGACGCCGAGCGCGAACTAGAGCGCGCCCGCGCCGGTCTCGACCCGCGCCGCACCTTCACCGCCTCGCAGCTCTCCGAACGTCTCGACGGCATCGCCCGCGAAACCGGCGTAAGCTTCACCATCACCAGTCCGAGCACGCAGGAGTCCGACATTTTCAATTACCACTCCGTGCGCGTCGCCATTCGCCAAGCGCGTATCGAAAACCTCATTCAATTCGACGAGCGCCTCAAACAGGAGTCGCCCTACATCGCCCTGAGTTCCTTCCAAATCACGGCCAACACGCGCGATCCGCGCATCCTCGACGCCACCTTCGAGCTGTCCTCCTTCGAGCTGAAAGACGCCGCCATCAACTAGACCGCAGACGAACCGGAAAACCACACCCATGCATACCGAAACCCATACTCCCGCAACCACTTTCACTTTCGCCGCCGCCCGCCCTGCGCTCGCCTTCCTTGCCGCCCTCATATTCGCCCCCTTCGCCGCCGCCCAAGCCCTGCCTGACGACGACAATGACAACGGCGACGACCGCGACCTTCCGCCCATCTTCGGCGACGCCGCGCCAGACCCCGCGCCCGTGCGCCCTGGCCCCGCCCCCGCGCAACGCCAGGTGCAGCGCATTCAGGCCCAGACCCGGCAGACCGAAGAAGAGCCGCCGGATTCGACCCTCGTCGACAACGACGATCCCCGCATGCGCGAAAGCGTGGGTCTTATCCGTATTCCGGGCATGGGTACAAACGAAGTCCTCGAGATGCTCGAAAACTTCACCCGCAAACCCATCCTGCGCCAGCAGAACCTGCCCGCCGTCAATATCACCTTCTTCAGCCAGCAGGCCATGACCCGCGGCGAGGCAATCCTCGCCATCGAGTCGCTCCTCGCCCTCAACGGCATCGCCATCACCGAGGTCGGCGAACGCTTCCTCAAGGCCGTCCCCGTCGGCGTCATCAACACGCAGGTCGCTCCGCGCTGGGAGGGCAGCACCCTCGACGCCACGCCGAGCCAAAAACTCTACGAGCGCCTCTACCGCCTCGAATTTCTCAACGCGCCCGAGGCCGCCCAGCTCATCCAGCCCCTCATGTCTCAGGGTGCCCCCATCGCTTTCGATAAGAGCAATTTCCTCCTCATCACCGATGCGCTTATCAACCACCAGCGCCTCGAACGCCTTCTCAAAGTCATCGACGCGCCTGCCGCGCTCAACACCGAGATCCTCTTCTACCAACTCACCAACATACCCGCGCAGGAAGCCCTCCGCCGCCTTCAGCAGGTGCAGTCCGGCCCGCTTCGCCGCCAACTCGAGAACAACACCACTTTCGACGCCGACGACCGCACCAATCAGCTCATCGTCTTCACCCACCCCGAGAACGCCAAACTCATCGACAACCTCATCGAGCGACTCGACATCGACGTCGCTCCCCTCACCTCCACCCGCGTCATCAACATCCGCCACGCCCAGGCCGAGGAAGTCGTGCGCCTCATCGAGCAAGTCGTCTCCGGCCAGAAACAGGCGCGTGATGCCGCCCAGGGCACCCGCTCGACGCCCACCCGGTCGAGCACGCGCCAGCCCGGTCAGCAGCAGCAGCAACCCACCCCCGCGCAAGCCGCTGCCGCCGCCATCCGCGGCGAGGGCGCGTCTCTCCAGTTCAGCGACCTCATGACCCTTGTCGCCGACGAACGCGCCAACACCATTGTCGTCTCCGGCACGCAAAGCGACCTGCGCTTCCTTGAGTCCCTCATTGAGGAGATCGATATCGTCCTTGCCCAAGTGCGTATCGAAGTCATCATCACCGAAGTAACGCTCTCCCATGACTACGTGCGCGGTCTCGACGCCTTCGGCATCACGCACAACGTCACCGCCGGGTATCAACTCCAGGAAGGCGAAGTCCGCTCAGACATCACCGGCATCGGCGGGCCCAACACCATTCTCCGTCCGCGCTTTTCCGGCATCGACGACCCCGCCCTCTCTGTCTCGCCCATAATCCTCGGACCCGGCGAGTTCTCCATGGACCTCATCCTACGCCAAGGGCGCACGAGCGGCAATGTGCAAGTGCTTTCCGCGCCGACGATCGTCACCACGCACAACCGCGAGGCCAACATCTCGATTGTCCGCAACGTCCCCATCATCACACAGGCCTTTACCTCGGAGCAGGACCAAGTCGTGGGCGGCATCCGCCAGAACATCCAGTACCGCGACGTCGGTATTGAACTCAACGTTACCCCGCTCATCGGCTCCAATGGCGTCGTACAACTCGAGGTCGAGCAGTCCGTCAGCGACCAGATCCCCGGTACCGGCGTGGGCGGCAACCCCGTTTTCTCCAACCGCCAGGCGCGTTCCTACGTGAGCGTGAGCAACGGCGAGATCGTCGTCCTCGGCGGTCTCCAGCAACTGAACACAAGCGACAGCGAACGCCGCATCTTCCTCCTCGGCGACATCCCCGTCCTCGGCAACCTCTTCCGTCGCAAGGAAGACCGCGAAGAGCGCACCGAGCTGCTCATTTTCATCCGTCCCTTCATCGTCGCCAACACCGCCGAGGCCAACGCCGACGCCCGCTCCCGCCTCGAGATCATCGAATCGCGCGAAGACGCCGAGCGATACCTCGACACCGGCACCTTCCGGCGCGATGTCAACGGCGACGACGACGATGACGACGAGGACAAGGCCGACTCCCGTCCGACCCGCCGCCGTTTCTCCTGAGCGCGGGACCGTTTTCACGAGGGATGACCGGAGCGGCCGCACCGATGGATCCAAACGCGCCGGGCAGGGCGACACGGAGGGCGCTCGCACGCGGCTGTGGAAAGGCCCGCACCGTCGCGAAGCAAAAGCGTGTTCGAATGCGGAGCTGATGAATCACACGCATTTCGGTCTGCAACGGCAGAGCGTCTTCAGCGAAGCGGCTACGCGCGCTTGGCGAGGTAACGCAGGGCCGCGAGGTAGCCTTCGAATCCCAGTCCCGAAATGACGGCCTCGCACGCCGGTGCCGTCATCGACGTGTGGCGGAATGTCTCGCGGCGGTAGATGTTTGAGATATGCACTTCCACCGCGGGCAGTCCGCTCCCGGCAATGGCGTCGCGCAGCGCCACACTCGTGTGGGTGAGACCACCGGGATTCATAATCAAACCGGCGCAACCGCCATCCGCGAGGTCAGCGACCTTGTCAATCAACGCGCCCTCATGGTTGCTTTGAAAAAAGGATACGTCCACCCCGAGGGCGGACGCCTCCGTCCGCACGTCGTCTTCGAGGTCGGCGAGCGTGGCGGTTCCGTAGACTTCCGGCTCGCGCTTGCCGAGCCGGTCGAGATTCGGCCCGTTGAGGATGGTGAATTCACGTCCCATAGACTTCGGACAATTCCCGCCCGCACGTCCGGAGGCAATCCGAAACGCGCGTACAAGGGGAGGCCCGGAGCTATGGCCCCGGGCCTCCTTGCTTTGCTAACCTCTCTTATCTGGTCTGTGCTGCTATCTGTGCCTTACTATCTCCATGGTCAGCTCTCGCTGACCTGCTTGCTGTCCAAAAAATAACCTACTCGGTTTCTGCCTAATGTAAACACGGTTACTCGAAAAAAGTTGCATTAATTTCGCACGGCGAGATAGCCGAAGCGACCCCGGTCGAAAATGTAGAGTTTGTTGGCACCGCGGCGCAGGAGGCGGCGGGCATCAGCGACCGTTTCGACCGGACGGTCATTGAGTTCGACGAGGACCATACCTTCGCGGAGCGTGCGGGCGAATGGCGACCGCGGCTCCACGGCGGTAATGACCACGCCCTCCACGTTGGTGGGAATACGATAATCGTCGCGGCGTTCGGGGGTCAGTGAACCGACGGTCACCCCGTCAAGAAATTGCACCTCTCCCGCGGTAAGCCCGGCTTCCTCAAGGTCGCCAAGAACCACTTCGAGCGTCTTGCGTTCGCCTTCGCGCTGCACCGTGACGTCTACAGCCGTTCCCGGCGGCGTCTGCGCCACTTGGAGGCGGAAATCATTGGCGTTGCGGACCGGCCGCCCGTTGAATTCGAGAACAACATCGCCGCGGCGAATTCCGCTTTCATCGGCGGGCAGACCCTCTTCAACATCCTGAATAAGAACACCGCGGGTATCGGGAAGGCCAAACGCCTCGGCCATAACATCAGTGATATCACCGATGCTCACGCCAAGAAATCCGCGGCGGATGGTCCCCGTAGTGGCGAGATTGACGAGAATGGAATGCGCCATCGCACTCGGAATCGCAAAACCGATTCCAATACTACCGCCGGTGCGGGAGAGAATGGCGGTGTTGATACCAACGAGGCGGCCCTTGGCGTCAATGAGCGCACCGCCGGAGTTGCCCATGTTGATGGCGGCGTCGGTCTGAATGAAGTTTTCGTAGGAATCGTCACCGAGAATATTGAGGTGCCCGCGGCCAGTGGCGGAAACGATGCCCTGTGTAACCGTCATGCCCACGCCCATGGGATTTCCAATGGCGAAGACGATATCGCCGACGACAAGATTGTTGCTGTCGGCAATCGGCAGGTAGGGAAGGTCCTCGGCGTCGATCTTCAACACGGCGACATCGGTGCGGGAATCGCGCCCGACGACACGGGCGGGAAGCTCGCGTTCGTCGTTGAGACGCACGAGAATCTCATCGGCGACCTCGTCCGAACGCCCTGCGATAACATGATTATTGGTGAGGATGTAGCCGTGGGAGGAGACAATCACACCGGAGCCCATACCCTCGGGGAGCTTGCGTTCTTCGACGGTCGGTCCTTCACCCCCGCGGGGACCCGGCATGGGCGGCAACCCGAAAAAACGGCGCATGAACTCCTGCCGCGGGTCAACACCGCCGCGCACAACCTGCACAACGCGGGAAGTATGGACGGAGACCACGGCGGGTTTGGCGTTGCGCAAAACGTGGGCGTAGCTCACCACCTCCACCGGATCACGCTGTAAATCTTCTGTGAGCAGCGGCACCCGCTCCGCAATCATCGGATCCAGAAAATCATCATTGTCCGCAACGAGCGGGACAGCCGCCGCCAGCGCCATCCCGAGGAGGGAAAGCCGGACAAACGGAAAGATTTTTTTCGATAGCACCATGATTTGCACGTTCTTTGCATGGATAGGAAAACAAGACTCGTGCCAAAATTCCCGAAGATTTATTACGCATTGAAAACCAACACATTAGAAATATCAGAAAAATTTCCGCCCCCCACGCCAGCACCCCGGCTGGAAAGTTTCTGACCAGCGCCCCGACAAGGAAATATCCAAATGACCCTACTCCAACGATTCACGATCCTCATCACCACGGCGGTGTCCACCCTTGTCCTCCTTGGCGCCGCTTCGTGGATGCTCTACGGCGAATTCCGGCAAATCGGCCGCTACGTGGAAGAAGTTCGCAGCGAGGGCACCCGCATCGCCGACCAATACCTCGTGCGCGTCCGCGCCATCGATGTGGCCCTCATGCAATACGAGGTGCGCAAGGACCAGGCGTCGTGGTCGCAGTTTGTCGAGCAGAGCCGGGCGCTCGATACCTGGCTGCGCCAGCGCGCGGAGTACCTTGCAACCCCCGAGGAAAAGAACGCCCTTGTGCGCATCCACAACACCTACGTCGAGTTCATCGAGCGCGCGCGCATCTACGAAGGCAACCGCTTCGTGGCCGACATGTTCACGCCCAAGCGCATCGCCCGCGCTAACCTCGAAAACACGATCAGCAACCTACTCAGCCTCGGCAACGATCTCTCCAACGCGCACCAGGCGAGACTCGCAGGACTCTTTAAAGAGACGCGCGACGCCCTTCAACTCATTGCCGTGTTCACAGTCGCCGCCTTTATGACACTTGTCGGCATGCTCACGTGGCAGGGCGTGGAACTCTACCGCCGCTATGTCGCGCCTCTGCGCCTCCAAGTCATCGAACAGTCCGAACGGCTGGAGCGCCAGGAAAAGATTGCCTCGCTGGGCATGCTTGCCTCCGGCGTAGCGCACGAGATCCGCAATCCCCTCGCCGCCATCAAAGCGCGCCTCTACACGCTGCGCAAAGCGGTGCGCTCGGACGTATCGGCCACCGAGGACGCCGACATCATCCAAGGCGAGATCAACCGCCTCGAAGACATCGTGCGCGACTTCCTCAAACTCGCCCGCCCGCCCGATCCGCAGATTGGCCCGGTCGCGGTCGACAACGTCCTCGCCGAAGTGGCCGAGCTGCTCCGCCCCGACTTCGAATCGCGCGGTATTCGCATTGAGGGCGGAAATGCAACGGGCGTCACCGCGCAGCTCGACCGCGAGCAACTCAAACAGTGCCTCATCAACCTCGCGCAAAACGGCGCGGATAGTATCGACGGCACGGGCACAATCACCATCGGGTCGGCGGAGGAGGATGTCGACTGGGAAGGCCGCCGCCGGAAGACGCTCTGCATTCGCGTCGCGGACACCGGCTGCGGCATCCCCCACGATGTGCAGCGCCGCCTCTTCGATCCGTTCTTCACGACCAAGGCGGACGGCACGGGCCTCGGCCTTGCCTTGACGCAGCGGCTCGTCAACGGCATGGGTGGTCGCATTGCCTTCCAAACCCAGCCGGGCAGCGGCACCACTTTCAACCTCTACTTTCCGTTCGATGCCTCCCCAGGAAATCCTCATCGTTGAAGACGATGAATCCCTTGCGGCTTCCCTCGCCAAAGTCCTCGAGTCCGAGGGCTACCGGGTAACGACCGCCCATACAGGGGACGAGGGCTGCCGCCGCATCGAGGAAGACGGCGACTCCATTTCGCTTGTCGTCACCGACCTGCGGCTCCCCGGCGCCTCCGGGCTCGATCTTGTCGCCTATGCCAAGGACAAGCATCCCCACCTGCCGGTCATCCTCGTCACCGCCTTCGGCACGGCGGACACCGCCATCGAGGCCACAAAGCGCGGTGCCTTCGACTACATTCTCAAGCCTTTTGAAATGCCGGAAATTCTCGACCTCGCGGAGCGCGCGCTCAAACAGGCCTCCCTTGCCCGCGAAACCGTGCGGCTGACCGACGGCTCCGGAGGCGGCGGCACCGAGGGCGACGCCATGGTCGGCTCCAGCCGCCCGATGCAGGATCTCTACAAGGGCATCGGCCGCGTCGCCGCCAACCAAGCCAACGTCCTCATCCGCGGCGAAACCGGCTCCGGCAAAGAACTCGTCGCCCGCGCCATTCACCAATACGGCCCGCGCAAAGACCACACGTTCATCGCCGTCAACTGCGCCGCCATTCCGGAAACACTTCTTGAAAGCGAACTCTTCGGCCATGAGCGGGGCGCCTTCACCGGCGCCGACTTCCGCCGCGTGGGCCGCTTCGAGCAGGCCGACGGCGGCACCCTCTTCCTCGATGAAATCGGCGACATGCCGATGACCGTCCAGGCAAAATTGCTGCGCGTCCTCCAGGACCGTGCCATACAGCGCCTCGGCGGCAAAGAACTGATACCCGTCGACGTCCGGGCCATCTTCGCCACGCACCAGCCGCTCGAGGCCATGATCCGCGACCGCCGCTTCCGCGAGGATCTCTTCTACCGCGTCAACGCCCTCGAACTTCATGTCCCCGCTCTCCGCGAGCGCCCGGAAGACATCCCCGAACTCGTGCGCTACTTCCTTGAACGCCACGGCGCGGAAAGCGGCTCGCAGATCCCCAGCGTCCAGCCCGACGCCCTCGAACGCCTGTGTGCGCACCCGTGGCCCGGCAACGTCCGCCAACTCGAAAACACCATCCGCAAGCTCGTCCTCCAGGCGCGCGGATACGTCATCACCTCCGACCACGTCGACGCGATTCTCGCCGGCGGCGAACCGTCCGAAGGCGCCTCCATCGCCCAACGCGTCGCCGTCCTCCTCGAAGAAGCGCAAACCCTCGAAACCGGCGACCTCCACGCCCGCGTTGTCAACGAAGCCGAAGCCGAACTCATGCGTCAGGCCATGCAACGCTCCGGCGGAAATATCGCCCAAGTCGCCCGCTGGCTCGGCATCTCCCGCGTCACCCTCCGCGAAAAGCTCAAGCAACACGGCCTCTACCCGGCCAAATGAGCGGGACCGCAGCGTAGGTGCGAGACCTCGTGTCCGCACCCCCGCGCGCCGCCCGCGCGCATCACTTTCGGCGGCGTCCTGCGCTGCCCGCAGGTCTCCGCGTTCGCCCGCAGCCAGTCACCGGCCCGCCCGCTCCGCCGTAGCCCGGTCCCTTCCAGGGACCGGATCCCGCGCCGCACGATCACGCCCGCACCCGCTTCATCCTCGTCCAATCCGTCTGCACCGCTCCGGGGCAGAAAGAGTGCGGCCGCAGTCCACAACACCTTCCACTCAATTGTCTTATCCCTATTCATCCAGATGTTGAAAAGTATTTCGTAAAAATCACATGTGCACATCAAGCCCACTCTTCCCGCCTATCGCTGAAAGAGGATCTGTGAATTGAATGAGTTCAGCCGCCCGGGCTTGAGGCGGAACCACGGCAGAACCTGGACGAAGGGATGGGCTCCGCATCCCGGAACGGCGCACTCCCGCTTGTGCTTGGGGCATTGATGACGCAATTGAGCGGCGGCGGCTCACGCAAGAGCACCGCGTTGTCATACCATTGCTGCCACATCTTGTTCCAGACCTTCTCCGGCACGCGTGCTTCGAAGGCGAAATGGAGCGCTTTCCGCTGGTTGAAATACGTGTCCACCACCAGGTAGCTCTCCTGATGATGCCATACCAGCGGCGCCTCCCAGTCCCCGAAGGCGCGGTCGTTAAGATCATGCAGCCGCTGACGGTCAAAGACCGGTCCGGTTTCCGCATCAGCTAAGGGTAGTTGATCGATGAGGTTTTGTGCTCGTGCTGAGCGTGGTGAGTCATGCCCAGATCATAGCAAATGCGCGTGGGATTTGCCTAGCAGCCTGTCGGCTTTAGAATTCGTAGTTTGAAAGCGGTATTCGGGCTTTG
>JAFIGH010000079.1 GCA_020831525.1 Opitutales bacterium | reverse complement strand
CCCCCTTATAAGGTTCGCCGGGGGGGGGGGGGGGGGGTTGGGGGGGGGGCCCCCCCCCCCGGGGGGGCGCGCGCCGCCGCACCCGGCGCGGAAATCACCGTCTACGAACGCGAGCCGAAGATCCTCGCGTGGATGGCCCGCCTCGGCGACGCCCCCGCCTTTCTCGGCTGGGCGGACGACGACCCCGGAGCGTTTCTCGCCGCCATGCGGAAGTCGGTCGAAGCCTTCGCCGGACTCTTCTTCATGCGGGTGCCCGGCAGCGCGGCCAAGGCGTGGTGGGCGGCGCAGGACATCGAGACCCGCGCGGAGGGCAATGCGCTCCTCTCCGCCCGCCCCGCCCGCGAAGTCGCCGCCGCGCTACGGGATCGATTGCGGGAGGCAGATATCAACGCCCTCGTCAACCACACCGCCGAAGAAGCGGTCTTTGCCGCCGACGGAAGCGCCCGCCTGTGGTTCACCGGACACCCCGTCGCCGAGGCCGGGAGCCTCCTCTTCGCCGTCGGCGGGGGACCCAACCGCGCCCTCTCCATCGCCCGCGACCACGGGCACACCGACGAACTCTTCGTCCCCGGCTGCTTCGCCTTCCGCGTCGCCGATCCCCGCCTCAAAGGTCTTCCGGGCACGGAACTGCCCGCCGCGCGCGTCGAAGCCTTCGCCGGACACCCGCCCAAACCGCTGGGCAGCGGCGAAGGCGCGCTCCGCATCACCGGTCGCGGTCTCGAAGGCCCCGCCGTCCTCGCCGCTTCCGCCGCCGGGGCCGCCGCCCTCGCCGCACGAGAATACCGCTTCTCCGTATCCATAAACTGGATCGCCCGCCTCGCGGGAACCGAAGTGACACGCTCCCTGCGCGAGCACGCCCTCGCCTTCGGCAAACGTAGCGTCCACACCGACCCGCTCTTCGACCTCCCGCCCAAGCTTTGGGTCCGCCTCGCCAAAGCCGCCCGCATCGGCGGAGACCTCACATGGACCTCCTGCCCGCCGCGCAAACTCAACGCCCTCGTCGGCCAGCTCACCCACGCCCGCTTCAAGGTCGCCGGGTATTTTCTCGATACACGTGAGCGCACGTGGCGCGGCGGCCTGCACATGGCCGAATTCGATCCGCCCACCCTCGAAAGCCGACGCCGCCCCGGCCTCTACGCCGCAGGCGAAGTTCTCCACTACCTCGGCGACCCCGGCCCCGCCCACACCCACGCCACCCTCGCTACCGCCCTCACCGCCGGCCCCGCCGCCGCCCGCGCGCGGTGACGCCGCGCCACAGGAGCCGCGCGCTTCAGCCGCAGACAGCATGTATCGGTGAGCGGGACTGGCTCCGCAACGTAGGTGCGAGACCTTGTGTCAGCACCCCCGCCGCCCGGGACGCCGCGAATCCCCCGCAACGCCGCATACAGCCAATCGGTCGCCAGCGTTCTCCCGCAGCGAGCGCGGTCGACAGTGTCGCGTTCGTGTTGTCCGCAGGGAACGGCCCCGGCGGCGGCGTTGCCCGGAGCAGAAACTGCGGGCGTTCCGGCGTAGCGCGGCCGACCTTCGGGTCGGTGCGTTGCCTGCATGCGCATGTTTAGGCCCTACGCGGATCTGAAAATATGGCTTGCATTCCGGCGGAAGCGATGCGAGCGTGCAGTTTGTTAGGCGGGCGAAGCATCTCCGATTCCATGCGAATGCACGATGTGCCCGGCCCCTTCGGGCGTCTTTTCGATGAGAGACTGTTCAGAGGAACTCTCATTCATCGAAACCAAACAATCTCCGGCGCAACCGCGCTGTGACACAAAGACGCCCGGCCCCGCCCCCATGGCGAGGCTCGGTTGTACCCGAAAATTATGACACCGACAACAACCTTCGCTGCGCTGAAGCTCTCCGAGCCCATTCAGCGCGCGCTCGCCGAAAAGAAATACACGACGCCCTCGCCCATCCAGGCGCGGGCCATTCCGCACCTGCTCGAAGGCCGCGACCTGATGGGCTGCGCCCAGACGGGCACGGGCAAGACGGCGGCCTTCGCGCTGCCCATCCTGCAGCGGCTCGCGGACCACCCGAAAACGCCCGCGCCGTACAAACCGCGCGTGCTCGTCCTCACGCCGACGCGTGAACTCGCTTCGCAGATCGGCGAGAGTTTCGAAGCCTACGGCAAGAATCTTCGTCTCCGCCACACCGTCATCTTCGGCGGTGTGGGCCAGAACCCGCAGACGCGCGCGCTGCGCAACGGCGTCGACATCGTCGTGGCGACCCCGGGTCGCCTCCTCGACCTCACGCAACAAGGCTACATCGACTTTGACGCGGTGGAAGTCTTCGTCCTCGACGAAGCCGACCGCATGCTCGACATGGGCTTCGCTCCCGACGTGAAGCGCATCATGGCAAGGCTGCCGGAGAAGCGCCAGTCGTTGCTCTTTTCCGCCACGATGCCGCGCCCCATTATGGAAATCGCGGACCGCCTCCTGCGCGACCCCGTGAAAGTGGAAGTCGCTCCCGCGGCCTCCACCGTCGACCGCGTCGCGCAGCACGTCTGCCACGTGGACCGGCGCGACAAGACCCGCCTCCTCGCCCACACTCTCAATGAGCACCGCGAGGGCCTTGTCCTCGTCTTTTCGCGCACCAAGCACGGCGCGAATAAACTGGTCAAGCACCTCGGCCAGAGCGGCACCCGCGCCGAGGCCATCCACGGCAACAAATCGCAAAGCGCGCGCGAACGGGCGCTCGAGCAGTTCCGCGAGGGGCGCGTCCGCGTTCTCGTCGCGACCGACATCGCGGCGCGCGGCATCGACGTGAAAGGCATCTCCCTCGTCATCAACTACGATATTCCGAACGAACCGGAGTCCTACGTACACCGCATCGGCCGCACCGCGCGCGCCGGCGCAGACGGCAAGGCGATTGCCTTTTGCGACCCCGAAGAGCGCCCGTGGCTGCGGGACATCGAACGGCTCATCCGTATCGAAGTGCCCGTCATCCCCGACCACCCCTTCGCCATCGCCGCGCCGGGGCCGGAGCGCCACAGCAGTTCCCGGCCGCAGGCACGGGAAGGCTTTCGTCGCCCGTCCTACGGCAGTCGTCCGGCCCCCGGAGGTCGCTCCCGCCGAGGCCGCTCCCGCAGCCGGAACTGAGGGCAGGCGCACACCGCGCGGGCCTTACGCTAAAGTAGCCGCGTCTCTCCACATTTTCGGAGACATCGACAAGGTCAGAGCATGCAAGTTGCTCCGTCCCGCCTGCGCCCCACCGCGCTCTACATCAACTGGGCGTCCTACGATGAACTGTCGGATGCCGTGGAACTGACGGAGGAACGCGCTCTTGCCCAGCTCGACGCCCTTCTCGCGCTGCGCATGCGAGGGGTGCGCTTCGACGGATACCTTATGGACTGCTTCTGGTATGCACGCGACGGCGGCTACCGGGCTTGGCGCAAACCGCATTGGCCGGACGGTCCCGACCGCTGGCTCGACCGTTGCCACGAAGCCGGACTGCAACCGGGGCTCTGGTTTGCCTGCAACAATCTGGAACGGCACTGCCAAATCGACCCGCATCCCGCGTGGGAAGACTCCCTCGGCCAGACGGGTCTTGCCTGCGCTCTTTTCACGGGCGGATTTCTCGGGCACTGGCTAGAGACGATGTCGATGTACTACGAAAGAGGCTTCCGCTTTTTCAAACTCGACTTCGTCAACCTGAATGCCGCTCCGCGCGAAGCGCACGCCCGCTGGCTCCCGAGCGAAATCCGCGCCATGAACGCGCAGGCCCTGCGGGACGGGTTGCGCCGGTTCCGCGCTGAACATCCCGGGGCCTACTTTCTCGCTTACAACGGCTTCGAAGAATGCGAGACCGACACGCCCAACCACACCGCCAAGCAGACAATGTGCGGAACGGGGGCGGACCTGCCGAAGATCATCGATACGGCATGGCTCGATGTGTTCGATTCGATCTACTGCGGCGACCCGCGCCTCGCCGATGTGCCCTGCCGCAATTTCTGGCGCTCCAAGGACATCTATTCGAACCACATGGTGCGTGTCTACGAAGCGAACGGCATCCCCCTCTCCCGTATCGACAACAGCGGCTTCATGATCGGCGATACCGGCACCTGCTACTTCCGCAGGAAGAAGGCATGGAAGGCGATGTTTGTTCTCGCCCATGCGCGCGGCGGATGGATGAACACCTACTACGGTGACCTAAGCCTGCTCGACGAAAACGACGCCGTATGGATGACGCGGGTGCAGGATCTGTATCTTCCGCTTCAGGGTGAAGGCGAGTGGTCGACCTTCGGCGGAGTTCCGGGGCGGGCCGAACCGCACGGATTCGCCGCCGCCACGAAAGACGGCGCAGTCTACACCGTGACCAACCCCTCGCAGGGTGCGGCGCGGATTCCGTTGCCCGGAGGCGGAGCCGGGGACGCGCGCATTCTCTTTCATGACAACGGTGCGCCGCCGGAAACCGCGGAGGGGGTCGTGCGTCTCGGCCCGGAAGCCGTCGCCGTCGTCGGGACGGGAAGGTTCGCGGCGGATGAATGGGATCTCGGCACCGAGCCGGATGTTGAGATCGCGCGGGAAGAAGATCCGTGGCCTTTGCTGATTCTACGTAATGAAGACCGCTGTCTGCACGCAGAGACACAACCGCCGCCGCCCGGACGCGATCTACTCATCGTCTTTCAGCAGCACCGCGCGTGGGGCGATCCGGTGAGAACGACAGGCGGGTGGCCGCCGGACGGTCTCCCCATGGACAAAGTAATCCGCCTCTCCGTGACGCAGGGTGGCAAACCCGTAGCGCTGTCCCGCCAATACGACAAGACCATCTGGAGCGGCCTCTCATGGGCCGCCGTCGTTGTAAGGGGAGGAGACTGCCGCACCGGTCTACCCCTCAAATTGGAAGCGGCGACCCCGGAACGAGATGCCGAGAGGCTCGATTTCAAGGTCTACGCATTCCGCCGCGATTGAGCCTCGTTGAACCCGGCTTTTCCGAGCGCCATTGGCCTCTGCGGATACGCCGTTAGCTCTCCGGAAAAGACAAGAGCGGCGGCCCGGAATCCGGACCGCCGCCGCAGTCTGCCTTAAACCCCTTCCGCCTCCGGCCACTCGACCGGAGGCGGTTAACCAAACCCAGACTGATCTATGCTAAAACCGAATACGCGCGGAGAGCTGCACGTTGCGCCGGTTGACGTTGAAGTTGCGGTTGTTCCCGAAGCCCCAGAGATAATCTTCGTTAGTGATATTCTCGACGAAGAGATCGAGTTCGACGGGCACGTCGTTCCAAAAGGCGGTGTACCCGATACCGGCGTCAAAGAGGACATCGGACGGCAGACGAATCGGCCCTTCACCAAAATCCGCCCCGAACCGGTCCGAGGTGTAGACAATACCACCGCGGACGGAGAGACCCTCGAGCGGTCCCTCCGGAACTTCATACTTTGCGAAGAGCGTTGCCTTGTGCTTGGCGTAATGGCCGAGCCGCGTGCCCCGCTCGAAGACGTCGCTCTCCCGCCATGAAGCATCCGTCCGGGCATAGGTGGCATAAATCTGCCATGCGTCATTGACCGTGTAGAAGACCTCGGTCTCGAACCCGCGGCTGCGCGCGTTTCCACCCGGAATCCAGATACCGAACAGGTCCCCCTCCGGATCGCCGTCGTCATCGGGATGCCCGATGGCCACGTTGGTTCGCTTCACCTCGAAGAAGGAGAGCGTGGCATTGAGTTGTTCATCAAGGAGCGAAAGTTTGATCCCGAGATCGATCCCCTCCCCCTTGAGCGGAGGCAGAGGCCGACCGTCCACGGTGGGCCGGGTTTGGTTGGGTTCGACCGATTCGCTGTACAGCGCGAAAAGATTGACTCCCGGCTGGACCGCGTAGGAGGCGCCAAGTTGAGGAACTGTCGTGCTGTCCTCATATTCCGTCGTCGCCTGCCCCCATGTGCCGCCCGAGGTCACGCTCTGCCGCAAGTCGACGTAGCGCAGACCGAAGAGCACATTCAAACGGTCGTCCATTCCCTGGACTGTATTCACAAAGTAGAACTGGTCGTTCTTGTTGGCCGAAGGACGGAGGAAAAAGGTCGCCACCCAGCCGTCACCGTCGGGGTAGTTGCGGGTGCGCCACCACATTTCTTCGGGCCCCGGATAGTCACGGAGATCACCGTACTTGCTCGGCAGACCGCCCCCGAAACCGGCCTCCGGGTCGTTGAACTGCAAGTTTCCGTTGAACGTCGCGCTGCGGCGGTCGCGGTCGTAGCCGACCTGGAGCTGGTGCGAAAAACCGCCCGTATCAAAATCAAAAATGAAAATCTGGCTGAAATACTCCGCGTCACTGCTGAGGTCCTGGCCAACGGGGACGGCCCAGCCCTCGGGAACATTGAAGAACGACGCCTCCGTAAGGTCCTCCTCCGGAACCTCACGGAGATCATCCATCACGTTCGGCCCCCAGAGATTGTTCACCTGCTTGCGCCACTGCCGTGTGAAAATCGACCGTGACGTCATCCACTCGGTGATTTCCACACGCAGATCGGCCTGGACGTTCTCCGCCTCCACGTTGACGAATGCGTTCGGACCCCAGTAGTTGTTGCGCGAGGGCACATCGACAAAACCCGTCCGGAACCCGTCCACGATAGGTCCGCTTCCAATATTCCGGCGGCTGTTTACATGCGTAGCCTCCACGTTCAGCACAGCGCGCGGCGATAGAATCATCGATACCGCCCCGGCAATTTCAAAAATATCGCGCGAGACAAAGTCCTGATAGTCACCGCGTGTTTCGTACCCGACATTCAAGCGGTAGGCAAAGTTCTCGCCGAACCGTTCGGGCACAATCAACCCGCCCATATCGGCGGTCGCCCGCAGGTACTCCCACGACCCCGTCGTCAGGGAGACGTCGAGGTGGTCCTCGAAGCGCGGCTTTTTCGTCACAAAATTCGCAATCCCGCCCGGTTGGGTCTGCCCGTAGATCACCGCCGCGGGACCGCGGATCACCTCGACGCGGTCGAGGCTGATCGTCGTTGGCGTACCGAAACTGCGGTAGCCGTTGACATATACATTGTCCGTCTGGAAACCGCGCATCGTGAGGTTGCCGTCGTAGATGGTCGGCCCGCCGGTGACCCCCGCGGAATACTTCAGCGCCTCGAAGGAAGTCGTCGCGCGGATATCCCGGATGAAATCCTCCGTGATGACGTTGAGCGAAATGGGCAAATCCTGCACCGGCAGATTCGTCCGCGTCGCACTTGTCGCGTTGCTCGCCCAGTAGCCCGAGGCTCGGGAGATCACATCGAAATCCTCAAGGAGGTGCACCCGCTCTTCGTCATCCGCATGGAGAGGCGCCGCGGAGAGACAGAGAACGGAGGCCAGCATGGAAGCAAGCAAGCGGCTCTTCGCCGGACGTGGAGACACGGAATGACCTCCGCGGGTAGTATAAGGGTTCGCCGCATGGACGTTACCCGAAGCAGAACGGGATATATGCATTGGATAGTGGAGTTTTGGGTTTAGTTATTCCGATGGTTAAGAACCACGTCGCATCCTTTCGCCGCACCGCAGCGTCCACAACACAACCATTGTATTATCCGTAATACAACGTCAGGGGTGCTGGAGCGGAAAGTGCACACGGAGACGGCCCGCCGTATCGACGCACTCGTTGGCAAAGCGTGCGCCCGGGCGCCCTGTGGCGGGATCAAGGAGGGATAGGCCGATCGCGTATTTGCCGCGCGGCAAGCCCGCGGGCAAATTCAGCACAACCCTGTCGCAGTGCGGTCCGCCCGTGTTCGGCAACCAATCGCGGACATCGACCGAAGAGGCCTGCCAAACCCTGAGCGGGACGGCGTTGTCCTCCGCGAGAAGTGCGATCTCCAGCGGCCACCGGTAGTAGAGCGGACTCGATCCGGTATTGCGGACGGCGATGTCGACGGCGACCTTCCGGCCCGGACGGAGCTTTCCCGTGAACTTCACCTCTTCAACGATGAAATGGTAGCCGAGGGCATTGTGCAGTTCGCAGGCGCGGCGTTCAATTTCCGGATCTGACAAATCCTCCTCCCGTACCCAGAAATCGAGGTGATTCACGTGCAGCCGGAGAATTTCCCCGAGCAAGTGCCGGTGGTGATTCCGCACACCGTCGAGGGGTGTCTCCGCGAACATCTTTCCCCAGTTGTAAGCCATTTCACCGCCGATGACCTGGTCCTTCCAACGGTCGATCCACGGCTCGCTGAGAAGTGTGTCGCGGTGCTTTTGCTCACCGGGGTGGGCAAACGAGTCCCAGTGGACACCAAAGCGGCATCCCGCAAAGTCCTCCGGATAGCGCTGCATGACTTTCGTGCGGGTAAAGGCATCCGTGAAGGCGCGCCCGATCACAGCCTGCGCATCCGCGGGAATCCACGGCCGGTGATGCTCTCCCCAGTGCCCGATGAGCCCGATCTCGACGAAGGCAATACGGGGATCGTTGTCCCACGCACGCCCGAGCTTTTCGATGAACCGGACGCAACGGTTGAGAAAGCGGGGGGAGGAGAGGTCGTCGTGCGGCAGGTCGGCGGGCCAGTAGCTGCCTTCCTGAAAGTACCGAGGCTCACTGCGGGGCCAGGATGTGAAGACGCGGGGAATGAACTGCTTCCGCCCGTCTCCCGCAGCCTCATTGATGATCCTTCCGGTCGTCTCGCACACACGGTCGATGCCGTCGTCTGAGCGGCCCTCCAGCTCGTTCCACGGCAGGTAGATTTTCGTGAGATTACCCGGAAACGAGGGATATCCGGGTTTATAGAGATCGCGGATTCCCTTGAGGGGATTGCGTACCCACCCGACCGCCGGATCGGGCCGGACCGTAGAGACGGCATTTTCGCTGGAGATCTCGTGGAAACCGGGTTTGGAGCTGTTCATAGACGGGGGAACAAATGGATGCGGAGAGGTGTCCGTTGACAGCAACGTTGACAACGGCCGTCGTGTATTACAGGTAATACAAAGCGATGCGAGAGCCCACCCTAAAAGAGATAGCGCGCTGTGTCGGCGTATCGGTCAACACCGTTTCCCTTGCCCTGCGGGAGAGCCCGCGCGTGTCGGAGAAGACCCGCCGCCGGGTAAAAGAGGCGGCCGCGCGCACGGGGTATCGACCCAACCCATACGTATCGGCGCTGATGAGCGCGGTGCGCCGCAACCGCCGCGCGCCGCCTGCGGCGACGCTCGCCTTTCTCGGCGAACATGAACTGTCCTACTGCCAACGCGTCCACCCCTACATTTACCGTTTCTTCGCCGGAGCGCGCGCGCGGGCGGAGGAGCAGGGATACGGAGTGGATTTTCTCGCCGTCGGCGACCGTCCATACGGCCGCGGTCGACTCTCCGACATCCTCTACTCGCGGGGAATCCAGGGAGTGCTCTCGACGTGGATCAATCCCGAACTGCCGTCCTTGGATCTGGAGTGGAGCCGTTTCGCCTCCGTCGTTATCGGATTGGGTGAGACGACGGCGCCTGTCGACCGCGTGGAAAACGATCAACTGCACAGCGCGGACGAGACGGTGGAACGCCTTATCGCCGCCGGGCACCGACGCATCGGCATGGTGTTCGGGTGGAAGAACGCCCACCGGCCCCTTTTCGAGCGTTACTCGATGGCCTTCCGGCAGGCGTTGTTCCGGCACGGACGACCGACGCGTGACGCGGTGTATGCCCCGGAAGAATATAGTCTCGAAGGTTTCCGACGGTGGCTGGAACGCTTCTCGCCGGACGCTGTCGTGGGTATTCACTCGCAGCGGATGAAAGATCTTGTTTCCCTCGGATACGCCGTGCCCGCGCAGATCAGCTTCGCGTGTTGTGATCTTTGGGACGCCGACCTCGCCGCCGGAATCGCGGGAATCCGCTACCGATACGAGGCCGTGGGGGCGCACTCCGTCGATCTCCTGACGGGGATGATCCGGCGCAACCAACGCGGTTGCCCGGAACTGCCCACGCTGACGACGCTCCCCGGCGAATGGGTGGACGGAAAAACGATCCGTGCCCGCCTCCGCGCTGAGCGCGTTCGCTAGGAAGCCTAACAAATGAGGCCGCGTTTGCCGCCGGGGCCGTGCCCGACCGGTTCCGGACCGACCCACCGTTCGTCGGCCGGCTCGGAAGCGCGTTGGTAGCGGGTGTCGGAGGACAGGCGGATGCGCCGCGTGCGGTTGTCGAGGGAGGCGTGCACCATGCCCATTCCAAAGATCAGGACATCGCCCGGATTGTATTCGGCGGTGAGCCACCGCCCCCCGAGTTTTTCGCGGAGCGTGCGCGCATTGGACGAAAGCGTTCCGTCGAAGCTCCAGCCGTCCTCCTTGAGCTGCCCCCATGGTTTGTTCGTGCAGTAGCTGTCGACGTCACGGGCGAGGTAGCGTTTGCAAATTGTGGGGGTCTTGAGGTGCGAACCTTCGAGTAGCATGAGCCCGCCGACATCAAGGGGCACGTGCCCATAGGGAATCCACGCCGTGTAAAGATCGAAGGTTCCGCGGCCCATGTAGGGAAAGTCACAGTGCGGCTTCGTGCCTTTGCCCCGGCTCATCGCGCGGAACCATATGAAGTCGAAGTGCAGCACCGCCTCTTCAAGCAACGCGGCAAAGAACTCCGTTAGCCGCCCGCGGAAGAGAAACGCGCGGAGGGCGGGGTCGTCCCGCACAAGGTCCGGGCGGAAAAACAATTCGGTGTCCGGACGCAAAACCCCTTCCTCCAGCCGATAGCGGGAATCCAGATGACCTTCGGCCTTCAATCTGCACAGAACATTCAAGCGGATCTCCCGCGCCACGCCGGCGTCGAGGAGGCCGGGCATGTAGAGGTAGCCGTCGCCCGCCAGCCGGTCGCGGAGAACACCGAAGTCAGAAACAGCGTCCTCCGAAGAACGCAGGCGACCGAAACTCTCCGGTCGTTCGTCGAGTTCCACACCGGCGCATCGGATTGAAGCTTCCGTTATCGTTTCCATAAGAGTAACTATAGTATGGATTTGCTCCGAAGAACATGGACATGCCGGAGAAAAGCATGTGTATTCCGGACAAAAGCATGCTGCGGGAAGTAGACAACGAATTCGTCCACTACGGTGACGCGCCGCCCCAATTCGGGGGTATCCTCATGTGCGGCAGGCTCTTGAAGAACTACGGGGTTCCGCGGGAAGAGATGCGTGATCTGGGGGCCTACGGATTTGTCTACATTGACTCCGGAAACGGGTTTTTCCGCGACGGAAAGGGCTGCGAGCAAGACGTCTCATCCGGTACCCTGCTGCTCTTGTTCCCGGGCGAACGCCACGCCTACGGAAATCCGCGGGACGGATGGCGCGAAACCTTTGTCGTCATCGACAGCCCGTTCCTGAAAACGTGGGAAGCAACGGGGCTCATCCGGCGCAGCAAGCCGGTGTGGCACCTCACTCCGGTGGACTACTGGCAAGCGCGCTTTCGCCGCGCCGTCGATCTGGCCGCGCGCCACACCATCGGAGGTGACCTGTGGCCGCTTTTCCGCTTCCAGGAATGGTTGGCCGAAGCGCGCGCCTGCGCAAGCCCCCGCCGCAGCGGAAAGGCGGACGCCGACCCGTGGGCGAGGAACGCCCGCCACGTCATGGAAAGCCAACCGCCCGGCCCCGTCGACTGGGCGTCAGTCGCCCGTGCCTGCAAGACCTCGCCCGACGGTTTCCGCAAACGCTTCCGCCGCGCCACCGGCATCAGCCCCGCGCGCTTCCGTACACGCCGTCTCATGGATGAGGCCTGCCGCCTCCTTGGCACGGAGGATCTGACGGTGCAGGAGATCGCCGACCAATTGGGATTCTGCGATCCGTTCCACTTTTCCAAACGCTTCAAAGAGTTTGTCGGGCTGCCCCCGAAGGAGTTCCGCAAGCGGTATTTTCCCGGACGTTCGCCGCGCTGACCGTCGCTTGGCTCAATCGTCCGAGGCTTCGAGGAGGCGGACGCGGCGGTGTTTCTGGGGAAATTCGAGGGTAACGACGGTGCCGACGCCGCGGCGGCTGTCGATGCCGATGCGGCCGCCGTGGGCACGCATGATGCGTTCGCAGATCATCATGCCGAGACCGTGGCCGCCCTTGCGCGTCGTGAAATACGGCTGAAAGACGCGCGGCAGATCTTCCTCGGCGATGCCTTTCCCTGTGTCGCCAAATTGCACATACACCTCGTCGTCGTCACTGAAGACGCGGACCTTGATGACCCCGCCCTTGCCCATGGCCTGGCGCGCGTTCTTGAGCAGGTTGAAGAACACCTGTTTGACCTGGTCGCGGTCGCCAAGGACAACCGGTGTCTTGGACGCGATTTCAATATCAATCGTAATGCCCGCGTCTTCCATCTCGGGTTCAAGGACGGAGAGGCTTTCTTCGAGGACAGCAATGAGACCGAGTTCGCGCAGATCGGGATCGCGCGGGCGGACGGCTTCGAGAAAGTGGGAGATGATGTTGTCGAGGCGGGCGACTTCCTTGGAGCAGATGTCGAGAGAGCGCTCCATGCGGGCGGACACCTCTTCGGGCAGCCGCGAAAGCTGGCGCGAGAGGAGCTGCAGATGGATGGTGATGGAATTGAGCGGATTGCCCAGCTCGTGGGCGACACCGGCGGCGAGCTGAATGATGGAACGCACGCGCTCGTCTTCGATTTCCTTGCGGGTCTTTGTTTTTTCGCGCGTGATGTCGGAGAGGATGACGGCGAAGCGGGCGAGTTTTTCGTCGTCTACCTCTTCCTCAAACGGCACGATGTAGATCCGTACGACGCGGCGTTCCGGGTAGGTCAACTCCACTTCGCGGGAGATCCCGCCGACCTCCGAAAGACGGCCGGCGGCGGTGAGGTTGAGAGAACGGGCGAGATCGGGAACAGCTTTCCAGAGCGAGAGCTTGCCGAGGTTCCTCGGTTTGATGCCCGCGAGGTCGCCCGCCGGACCGTTGGCGTAGAGGATGATGCCCTCGGCGTCGACGACGAGGATACCTTCCTTGAGGGCGTTGAAGAGCGTATTGAGTAGTTTTCGCTCGCGCGCGAGACGCGAGACGAGGTTATTGAGGCTCACCTCGTCGAGGTCTTCGATGCGCCCGAGAATGCTTTCGAGGGGATCGTGCGATCTCATGGACGCTCCCTCCCTTCCCGGGCGCGCTCCGCCAGCGGGGCGACACGGGTGATGAGAAGATCCGCGATTTCGTGCTTGGAGGCGGGTCCGAGGACTTCGCGACCGCCGTCACGGGACAGGAGGACGATGCGGTTGGTTTCGGCAACAAATCCGCTGCCGGGCACGCCGACGACGTTGGCGGCGATGAGGTCGAGGTTCTTCCGCTCCAGCTTGGCGCGGGCGTTGGCTTCGAGGTTCTCCGTCTCGGCGGCGAAACCCACGAGCGTCTGCCCCGCCTTGCGCCGCCCGAGGTCGGCGAGAATGTCCGTAGCGGGCACCATTTCGATGACGCCGGGCAGTTGGTCCTTTTTCACCTTGTGCGGCGAGCAGTGGCGCGGACGGGTGTCCATGACCGCCGCCGTCATGAAGAGAACGTCGCACTCCGCAAAGGATTCGAGCAGGGCGGCATGCATCTCTTCCCCCGTCTCCACGCGCACCACGCGCACGCCCGCGGGGTCGGGCAGCGCCGCCGGCCCGCTCACAAGCACGACCTCCCAGCCCCGCGCCCGCGCGGCTTCGGCAATGGCGAACCCCATCCGCCCCGAAGACGGATTGCTGAGAAAACGCACAGGGTCAAAATACTCGCGCGTCGGCCCCGCCGAGACGAGGCACCGGATCGGGCTTGCTTCCATGCCCGAATGCAAATGCAGTGCGCGGGTCTATGGAAAGCGAAAAGTCAGCGCCCGCCCCTCCGCCCGCCAAGCAGGAGAACCTCTTTATCAATCTCGGGTTCAATATCCTCGTGCCCGTGCTCATCCTCACGAAGGGCGACCGCTTCGTCGAAGAGGCGTGGCTCGTTCTTGTCATCGCGCTGAGTTTTCCCGTCTGCTATTTTCTTTACGACCTGCGCCGTCGTCGTAAAATCAACATCTTTTCCATCATCGGCTTCATCAGCGTGCTGCTCACCGGCGGGGTCGGGCTCCTCGAACTGCCGCGCTTCTGGTTCATCGTGAAGGAGGCGGCCATCCCCTTTATCTTCGGTCTCGCCGTGCTCGTGAGCCTCAAGACGCCCTACCCGCTCATCCGTACGCTTTTCTTCAACAAATCGATTTTTGACGTCGAGCGTATCCGGGCCGAACTCGACGCACGCGGCAACACCCGCGCCTTCGAGGCCCTCCTTTTCCGCGGCACGCTCCTCCTCGCGGCCACCTTTTTCATCAGCGCCGTGCTCAACTGGATTGTCGCCAGCCACATCGTGCAGACGGAGCCGAGCGTCGATCCGGCGGCCTTCAACGCCGAGGTCGGTCGCATGACGGCGTGGAGCTGGGTGGTCATCGCCCTGCCCAGCATGGCCATGCTCATGGGCATCTTCTTCTACCTCATGAAGGGCGCAACCCGTATGAGCGGTCTCTCCATGGACGACCTCATCGCCCCCGAACACCGCGCCCGCGAGGAAGCGAAGCAGGCCGGGCGGGAGAAGAGCTGAGGCAAGTTGCCCCATGGCAAGCGGCGGCTTCCGCAGAGCGCACCGCGGAAGGCCGCGTAAACCGCGGGCAGGCCCGTCCACGACGGACCTGTTCCAACCCGCGCCGCGCGCCTGAGGAGAAATCGGCAAACCTCTCGCGATTCCTTGTTGCCATGCAATGCACGGTCCGCACGGTCTCGTGAAGGGCATGGAGACGGCTTCGACGCAGATTTTCACCGCGAGGAAGATTCTCCGCCTCTGTCGTTTCCAACGGGCGATGATCGATTTGATTCTACAGTGGATGTTCCACCGCGTACGCGGCCGGAAAACGCATGAGAGAGCGCGCGCAGGTATCCTGCGCCGCCCTTCAGCCGTGCTCCTTTTTCTCGGCATCAGCCTTTTCGCTCCTTCGATGGCGGAAGCCGCACGTTATTTTCTTTATTTCCCCAACGGCGAGCGTCTCGCCGGGTCCGCCGTGCATGACGACGGAGAGTACATCCAGTTCGAGAGCG
The DNA here is from genome assembly GCA_020831525.1 of Opitutales bacterium. GTDB lineage: Bacteria > Verrucomicrobiota > Verrucomicrobiia > Opitutales > Oceanipulchritudinaceae > SLLG01. The sequence goes on along the minus strand of JAFIGH010000079.1, from coordinate 10,967 downwards.
AAGCGCTTGGCACAATCCGGGTACCAAAAGACCGTATCGAGCGAATTGAGTATCCGCTCCTTCCCGATCCCATCGACATTCCGGGTGTGATGGTGCTGGGAGGGCTTCCTGTCGCGCCCGAAGTGCGCGAGGAGGTGCAGGAGGACGCTATGGAGGAACTCGCCGTGGAACAACCGGAAGGAGACGAAGAGCCCGCGGACGCAGAAGCCGTCCCCGAGCCGGAACCGGATCTTCCGCTGACTGCCATGGACACTGTCCGGCGGATGCCCGAGGCGGAACTTCCGCCGCCGCCTACAGTGTGGGAAGACAATCCTTTCTTCCGCACACTCGACCGCTACAACCCCATAGCGCACTGGGATTCGCAGATTCAGTTCGGGTTTACCCTGAACTTCGGGAACGTCGACCAGCAGGACTGGTCCGTGCGTTTCCAGACGGTCGACAGCCATCATGCCATGCGCAACCAGCGCGTGGAGCTGAGCTGGGACTACGGCACACGCAAGAACGCCGCCGGAGAAACCTTCCGCTGGCGCGACCGCAAGCGCGGCCTCTACCGCTTTCGCTATAATTTCGCCGAGCGCTTCTACTGGCAGGCGGCCACCCGCTATCGCAGCGAGTCCACCATCGGCATCCGGCACGAGGTCGACCAGACGACCGGGGTCGGCTATACTTATGTCGACACCCGCCGATGGAAAGGATCGGCCACGCCGTCGGTCGGCGTCCAGTACCGCAACGTGCGCGACCGCGAGACCGAATGGGTCGCCATCTTTTCTCTATTCCAGGACCTCGAATACACCTTCAACAGCCGCACACGCGTGCGCGAAACGTTTTCCATGGATTTGTATCCGAAGAGCGGCTACGCCGTCTCCTCCAACTTCGCTATCGTTTTGGAGAACCAGCTTTCCGACCGGCTGCGCCTGAACCTGCGCTACGAGTTCAGCTACAACGGCCTCGCCCAGCCCGGCGTAACGCGTGACCAGCAGGTCATAAGCCTGTCGCTCGCCACAACCTTTTAGTCCCCCCGGATGCCCGCCGGTCCCGAGCACATTCTCCTGCTCCTTTCCATGGCCAACTCCATGGGACGGCGCATCTTCGAGGGGATTCTCGAATACGCCAACATGCATCCGAACCTGCGTTGGCGGTTCCAGCTCGCCCTCAATCAGACGACGCCGGGCGGCCCCGTCCCGGACGAGGTGTCCGGCGTCATCCTTCAGGCAAACAACGCCGCCTTTCTTCGCGCCCTCGACCGGCGCGGCATTCCGCGCGTCAATGTGTCATCGTTTCTGCCCGACAGCAGCGGTCCAAAGGTAGAGTTAGACAACCGGGCGATCGGCGCCGAAGCGGCCCGGCACTTCATTCGCCGCCGCTTCCGCAACTTTGCCTACCTCGGCGTCAGCGGCACAGCCTACTCGAAGCTGCGCAAGGCCGCCTTCGCCGCGGATATCCGCGCCTCGGCACAGGACGCCCGGTTCTTTTCCACGTCGATCGAACCCGGCCCGGTTTACCTCGACGCGCCCTTGCCCGCGTCGGTGGCGGAGTGGATTGCGAAACTTCCGCGACCGGCGGCCCTCTTTGCCGCCACCGACGGCCTTGCCCGACAGGTTATCGAGGTGTGCGAAAGCAGAGGTATCCGGTGCCCCGACGAGATCGCCGTGCTCGGCGTGGACAACGACGAGCAGGAGGGCGCGGTGTCGCCAGTCCAGCTCTCCAGTATCGCCCTTCCGTTTCATTCGCTCGGCTTCCATGCGGCACAACTGCTTGCCGGAAGCATGCGCACGCGCAGCGGCCCCGCTCGCAAGAGCACACCGAGGCCCGGCAATCCCCTCCTTCCCCCGCTCGGCATTGTCACCCGGCACTCCACCGAGTCGCTCGCCGTCGAGGAACCCGTCGTGGCACGGGCCCTCCACTATATCCGCGATCACTCGACCGCCGATGTTCCCGTTGAAGACATCGCCGCGCACTGCGGGGTCTCCCGCCGCTACCTTGAGCGCCGCTTCCGCTCCGTTCTCGGACACGCTCCCCACGCCGAAGTCATCCGGCAACGTCTTCACAGGGTTCAACTTATGCTAGCCGAGACATCCCTCACCGTCTCCGAAATCGCCGACCGGCTTGGGTATCAGGAACCCAAATACCTGCACCGCGCTTTTCGCCGGGAAGTCGGTCGTTCTCCCATGGAATACCGGAGAATCTTCCGGCGTTGAAGTCCCCCGCGGGCGTTGTCGCAAAAAGATACCGATTGCGACGCAAGAGGGGATTGCCGCGAGACACAATGCCGGATAAACTTACGCCCAAACAATGATGCGAACCGTTCGTCAAGATACCCTGTATTTTCCCCGAATGCCCATGAGACCTTCTGTTTTTCATTCGTCCGGCACGCCCTTTTTGCAGCACGGAGCGTGGGCGGCACGCCCCGCAGGCAAAGGCCGGAACTAACGGCACTGGACGGATTTCCCCAACCTGCGGACTCCCCCCGGTCCGCGGATTCCCCCTGAACGAGCCCCTCTCCGCGATGGAGAGGGGTTCACCGTATGTGCCCGGTGTTCGCTTTTCTCTACCTTGAGGCTTTACAACCCAATGCGCCGCCAGCAGCGTAAGAAAATCGGACAGCCTTTTCCGTGGGCCCAGACGCGGACAAGCATGAACCCTCCCCGCAACCAGAACCAAACCCAACCCGAAGGTCCCACAAACACGCAGTTGATCCTACGTTTGCTGCGGTTTTCGTGGCAGTTTCGTCGGCGCTCCATCCAAGTCATCGTTACGCAGGTGTGCATCCTCACCCTGACGATCGGCGCATACGGGCTCGTGGGGCTCGCCATCGACTTTCTGAGCGACACCGTGCGGGGGACGGATCAAGCCCGCTGGCCGCTCGGTCTCGGTCCCGGGCCAGACACCGAACCCGTCCGCGTCATCCTCATTCTCGGGGCGGCCATCGCGGCATTCGCGCTCGTCCGCGCGTGCCTTGAGTACGCCTACCAAATGGCGGTGGGACGGCTTGTGCATGTGGACATCGTCATGCGACTACGCGCGCAGGTGTATGAGAAGATGCAAAAGCTCTCTTTCCGCTTTTTCGACCAAACGGCCAGCGGCACCCTCATCAACCGGGTAACCGGAGACGTGCAGGCCGTGCGCATGTTCATCGACCAGGTCATTATCCAAATTTTCATCATGGTGGTGTCGCTGGCGGTCTACCTTGTCTACATGATGAACATGCATGTGGGCCTCACGCTCGCCTGTCTCGCCACGACGCCCGTCCTCTGGATACTCTCGGCCACATTTTCCAAGCTCCTCCACCCCGCCTACCTCAAGAGCCGCCAGCTTCTGGACAACCTCATCCTCAGTTTCTCCGAGAATATCCAGGGCATCCAGGTAATCAAGGGCTTCAACCTCGAGTCCGCGCGCGAGGAAGAGTTCCGTCAACGCAACGAGGAAGTGCGGCGCCAGCGGCAGGGCATCTTCTGGATCGTGAGCACATTTTCTCCCGCGATCGGCTTTCTCACGCAGATCAACCTCGTCGTGCTCCTCGCCTACGGCGGCTATCTCGTCTCGCAGGGCGAGCTGCCCATCGGGGCCGGTCTGGTGGTATTCGCCGGCCTCCTACAGCAGTTCAGCGGACAGATTGCGAACATCGCGGGCGTAGCCGACTCCATCCAGCAGGCGCTCACCGGCGCGCGGCGTGTTTTCGAAATCCTCGACACGCCGGTCGACGTCGAATCCCCCCCCCAACCCGTCGAGCCGGACCGCATCAAAGGCGGACTGAAATTCGAGGAGGTCGGCTTCGCCTACAGCGACGGCAAACCGGTGCTCTCGGAGGTCTCCTTTGAGGTCCGGCCCGGTGAAGTCATTGCCGTGGCGGGGGCCACGGGAGCGGGAAAGAGCGCGGTTATGAGCCTCATCCCGCGCTTTTACGATCCCCGCGCGGGCCGGATTCTGCTTGACGGCCACGACTTGCGCTCACTCTCGCTGGAGCGCCTACGCCGCAACATCGGCGTCGTTTTCCAAGAGAACTTTCTCTTCTCCAACACGGTCGCGGCCAACATCGCCTTCGGCCACCCCGGGGCCACCCAAGAGCAGATCGAGCGCGCCGCCCGGATTGCCTGCGCCCACGGCTTTATCATGCAAATGCCGAACGGCTATGCGTCGGTCCTCAGCGAAAGCGGGATGAATCTCTCCGGCGGACAGCGGCAACGGCTCGCCATCGCGCGCGCGGTCCTGCTCGAGCCCGCGATCCTTCTCTTCGACGACCCCACCGCCTCCATCGATCCCGAGACCGAGCACGAGATCCTCGAAGCCATCGACCGAGCCATCGAAGGGCGCACCACCTTTATCGTCGCCCACCGCCTCAGCACCCTCCTGCGGGCCGACCGCATCCTTCTCCTCGACCACGGGCGCATCCTGCAGTTCGGCACCCACGATGAGCTGATGCGCGCGGACGGTCTCTACCGCGCGGCCATCGAAAGTCAGTCCATCGACCCCGAGAGCCTCGCCCTGCTCGCCGCCAACCGACCCCAAAGGAGGCCGCGGTGAGCAATGAACGGAAACGCCGGCCCCGCGTTAAAGCACCGGCGGATGTCGAGGTGAAGTCGCTCAGCGACGGGGTGCGGCACGACCTTTCGCTCGCCCGCGCCGATCAGCGTACACGCAACGAAGACGACGATCCCGCCAAGCGCGGCTTCAACCTCAGCATCTTTCTACGGCTCTTCGGGTGGACGCGACCCTACCGAACAAAACGCAATTGGCTTTTCTTTTGCGTTATTGCCCGTTCCATGCAGATCCCCGCCCTTGCGTGGATGGTCGGCGCGATTATCGACGGACCGATCACACGCGGAGACGGTTCCGCGACGCTCCTCGCCGCCGCCGGGTTCGGCCTCTTCGCCCTCCTCACGCAGGTGACCATGCACTTCCGGCAACGGTTTGCCCTTGAGCTTGGCGAGTCTGTCGTGCGCGACTTGCGGCAGGCGGTTTTCGCCCATCTGCTCACCCTGCCCATGGCATACTACCACCGGACGAAGCTCGGGAGCATCCTCTCGCGCCTCACGTCGGATATGGAAGCCCTGCGCCAAGGCGCGCAGAATGTCATCTTCGTTTCTCTCGTGCAAGTCGGTCAGATGATCGGCGCGGGGGCGGTCATGGCCTACTACAACTGGAAGCTCTTTTCCGTCATCGTCGCCCTCTCGCCCATCGTCTACTTCATCAACCGGCACTTCAGCCGGCGTATCGGGCATGCCTCGCGGCTCCTTCAGGAGAGCTTTTCACGCGTCACGGCGACTGTCGCGGAGAGCATCAAAGGCATCCAGGTGACCCAGGGATTCGCCCGCGAGGAACGCAACGCCGAACTCTTCCGCGACCTCATCCGCGACCACTCCGGCTACAATATGGGGCTCGCCCGCAATGTCGCCCTCTACATCCCGCTCCTCGAACTCAACGCGCAGTGCTTCATCGCCACCATTGTCATTGTCGGCGGGTACGGCGCGCTCAACCCCTCGTGGGGCATGGAGGTCGGCGACCTCATTGTCTTCTTCTTCCTCGCCAATCTCTTTTTCTCTCCCATCGCCGCCCTCGGACGGCAGTTCACCGCCGCGCTGAGCGCCGTCGCGGGGGCCGAGCGGGTCTTCCGCCTTCTCGACCGCAAGCCCGACTGGTCCGACCCGCCCGATGCCGCCGAAGCCCCGACTTTCAACGGGCATGTGCGCTTTGCGGACGTGTCTTTCGCCTACCGTCCCGAGGAGCCGGTCCTCCGCAATATCGACTTCGACGCCCCCCCGGGCACCGTCGTCGCGCTCGTCGGCCACACCGGCAGCGGCAAGAGCACCATCATCAATCTCCTCGGCAAATTTTATCCGCCCGCCTCGGGCCGGATCACCATCGACGGTCATGACATCAACGGCCTTACCTCCGCCTCCGTGCGCGCGCAGATGGCCTTTGTCCTGCAGCACAACTTTCTCTACAGCGGCAACGTCATCGACAACATACGCATCGCGCGGCCCGGTGCGTCCGACGACGAAGTGAAAGCCGCTGTCGAGGCCCTCGGCTGCACCGACCTCGTCGAGTCGATGCCGGACGGATTCGACACGGAGATCGGCGAGCGCGGCACCGGCATCTCCCTCGGGCAGCGGCAAGTTGTCTGCTTTGCCCGCGCCCTTCTCATCGACCCGCGTATTCTCGTCCTCGACGAAGCCACCGCTTCCGTCGACACCGTCACGGAAGTGCGGCTGCAAGCCGCCCTCGAACGTCTCTTTCAGGACCGCACGTCTTTTGTCGTCGCGCACCGGCTCTCCACCATCCGCCGCGCCGGTCTTGTCCTCGTCCTTGAAAACGGGCGCATAACCGAGCGCGGCACCCACGCCGAACTCCTTCGCCGCGACGGCCACTACGCCGCCCTCTACCGCCAGTTCGCGGGCCAGAACGCCTGACACACGGCACCGGAGCGCCGGAAGCCACCTATCCCTGCGGAGGCCGATGGTCGCGGGCGTATTTCGCCACCGCCTGAAATAGTTCCTGCCCGAAGATCGTCACGGTGAGAAGGAGGTACTGAAGCTCACTGTCGCTGAAAGCGATCTTTTCGCCCTCGCGGAAAGTCTTGTCGATGGTTTCCACGTCGGCACCAGGCCGGGCCAGGTCGGCGGCGGGCATCCCTTCGCGCCCGCGCTTGAGTTCAAACGGCAATTGTCCGTTGTCGTCGAGCTGTCCCTCGCGGACAACGCCCTGCTGCCGGGCGAAAGCCTGGAGGGCGAATCCCATGGAGAGAATGGTGTCCTCGAGCGGGCACATCACTTTGTAGTTGTTCTCCAGTTGATTGAATTTTTCGTTCATCTGCGCGCGCACAAAGGCTTGCTGCGCTTTGTTGACCTCTTCCTGAATGGCCGACTGCTGGCCGGGACGGTCGTGGTTGGCGCGGATGACGGCGAGGAAGAGATGGGCGTTGTTCAGGCAATGCATGGCAAGGTTCATGGCATCGTTCATTACCTGCGCTTGCAGGAGGTCGCGCGCCTGCGCCTGCGTTTGCTCGAAATTGCGGTGCAGCGAAGCCACGGGCATGAGCCCGGCGGCTTTGGCGCGCGCGTCGTAGGCCGCCTCAGCAGCCGTCTCGCGCGATACCAGATTGAAGGCGAGCATGTCGAAATGCCGCTGCATTCCGGCCATGAACTGCTCCGCCATCTGCTGGAGGTTCAACTGCCGGGGCTGTCCCGGCGGCGGTGGATTGGGTTGGAAAGTCATCGTTCTCTACCACAAACCACCCGCCCCCGTCCTTCAAGACATTCGCGGGGGGATTCGACAGCACCCCACCCTCGCCGGATTTGCCCCGGGCGGCTTACCCGCCTTAAGAACGGACGCCGCCGCCGCTCTCCCCGCCGCCACTGCATTCCTGACCGTATGGAAAACCAGCGCCCGCGGTGCTTCGACCTTGCCTCGCGGCGGGGGTCCGCTTGTGCTCCCCCTGTTGTAAGCGGGAGGAGCGCGCCGGCGCGGTCCCGCGCTGAAACCGATCCATGCCGCGCATACCTTTCCAACTCAAGGCCCTTGGTGTCACAGCCGCGATCTTCCTCTTCTGGTGGCTCGCTCCGGCGGTGATTCAGAGCTTCACGCGCGCCTCGTTTTTCGAGTTTCAGGCGCCCGCGCTGGCGGGGGCAAGCCACCTGCGCGACCTCCAGCAATACTGGGGGACGCGCGCCCGTTCCAAGGACGACCTCATCCGCGCGGGCATCGACCTCGCCCGGCTCAATGCCGCCTACGAGGTGCGCAACCAGCAATTCGATGCCCTGCGGCGCGAGATTGAGGGTCTTGAGGCGCTGCTGGGCATGCCGCCGCAGATAGAGTTCCGCGAAGAGGTGGCGCGCGTTGTGCGGCGCGATTTCAATACCTGGTGGCAGCGCCTGACCGTTCGCAAAGGGCGCATAAACGGCGTTGAGGTCGGCAACGCGGTGATCTACCGGCACGGCGTCGTAGGCCGCGTGGTGGAAGTCAATACCTACACATCCGTCGTCGAACTGGCCTCCAGCCCTTCTTTCCGCGTCGCCGCGCACTTCGAGGGCGACCCCCGCCCCGTCCAGTACCAAGGCCGCCTTCATTCCACCCTCACAACGCCTCGCGGGTCCGTCTCCAATGTTCCGGCCGACATTGAGGCGGACTTACGCAAGCCGCGCCGCCTTGTCTCCTCGCGGCTCGGGGGGGCCTTCCCGGACGGTATCACCATCGGCACCGTCTTCCGCCTTGAGGAGAGCCCCGACGGTCTCTTCCAAAGCGGCACCGTGCGCCTGAGCGAGCAACTCCTTTCTGTGCGCGAGGTTACCATCCTCGTCCCCTACCGCCCGGAAGGCACCGCCGCACGCTGAACCGCCATGTCCCGCGCCGTCCCCGTCTTCTGGGTATTCGTCTTCAACATCCTACTGCTCGCGGGCATGGTGGAAGCCAATCATCTCCTCGCCCCGTTCGGCGTCAGCCTTCACCTCCACGCCCTCTTCATCCTCTTCGCGGGACTCTACCTGCGCGTCCTCCATGGGGCGCTCCTTGCCATCGTCATCGGCGGCATGCTCGACGCCATCGACACACCGGGCTTCGGCCCCCTCCTCTTCCTCATGACCGCGCTCTGGACAGCGACCGTCTACCTGCGCCTGCGCATACGGCGCGAGGTGCTCTTCCAAATCCGCATGTCCGCGCTCGGCCTGCAGGCGGCGTTCCTGCTCGCCGCGACGGCGGCCTTCGGCGGCGGTTCGTTCGGAGTCGCCGCATTTTGGCAGCGCCTTGCCGTCGACGCCGTCCTCTCCCTCGCGCTCGTCACCCTCCTCGGCCCCGTGTGGGTTCACCTGCAAATCCGCCTCCTCGAAAGCTTTCGCTGGGATATCGCCTCGGAGCGCCCGGACGGATAAGGCGGCAAGAGTCTCGGATAAGCCGGACAAACAAGGAAATCCGGGCGTTCCGGTTACGACTCCGCATCGACCAAAGAACGAGCGCGAATCGCCGTGGACTGCGGCGGGCAGCGTTGCAATACCCACGGTGCCCCGATCATGCTTGACGCGCCCGCACTTGTCAAAAGAACATAAAAATCTCTCCAATCCGCGGGTCTGTGTCGACTGGCCAGCCCATACCGCCCCGCCGCGGGATTCAACGCCCGCACCGTCGCACCCGTTACTCTCAGTTATTTCCGTCAACGATTGCTCTCCATGGACCTCCGGTACCTGCCCTGTTCCGCTGCGCGGGCCTGCGTGCTCGCTGTTCTTTTGTCCTTCACCCTCGGCCACCTGTCGCTTCGCGCCGACGAGCCCGATCCAGTCTTATGGACCGGTGCGGCGGGCGACGGTCTCTGGTCCACCGATGGCAACTGGGATCCTCACGGGGTGCCTGGCTCCAATGACGAAGTCGTCATTCCCGCCGGGGCGGAGGTGGTCGTCCCGGCATCCGCCTCGGTGAAAACCCTCACCCTCGACGGAAGCCTCTGGGTGCGGGGCGAGAGCGGAACGAATACGCTCAGCGTTTCGGAAGCGTTTCTCAACCGCGGCTCCCTCCGCCTCGAGTCGATCAATTCCAGCCGCACTTCCCGCGTGTCGCTCGGTTCCGGGGCAGTCCTCGTCAACGAGGGCATGATCGTGGCAGAGCAGGGCACCGGCGGAAACCGCTCGATTCTCGGCTCCGTGACCAACTGGGGCACGATCACCGCCGGGAGCGGAACGACCTTTGTCCTCGGCGGAAGCGGCGACACGATTTTGCAGGAGCCAGGGGCCACCCTTGAAGGGATCGGCACGCTCGAAATCAGCGGTTCCAACGCTCTCCTGCACCTCACCGGCGGAACCACCGTGGGCGAGGTTGTCGTCGATGGCAGCGACCTGCGCGTCGGGGCAGGCCTCGCCGAACAGACGGTCATCGTGCGGGGCAGCAGCCCCCGCCTCCTCGAAAAGGAAAGCCCTGCCGTGACCGTGTGGGTGCGGGGCGAGAGCGGCACGGTCACCCTCAACACCGCCGACGGGCTCGTGAACCGGGGAACCCTCCGCCTGGAGTCGATCAACTCCAGCCGCACCTCCCGTCTGAGTGTCATGGGCGGCGGCACCCTCATCAACGAGGGTACCATCGAGGCGCACCAAGGCACCGGCGGTGATCGGTCGATCCTCGGCAACCTCGTCAACCGCGGCACGCTGCGCGCCGGACCGGAGCTTACCTGGGAACTCGGCCAGAGCAATCGCCGGGTCACCCTTGAATCCGGTGTCCTTGAAGGCGATGTGGTTTTTATGAACGGCGAGTTGGCCGTGCTCGCCTCCTTTCCCGGTCAGACCGTTGAGGTCCGTTCCAGCATGACCTTGCTCCTCCAAGAAAGTCCCGACGTCGAAATCTGGTTCAACCCCGTCGGATCTACACGCACCCTAACCATTCCCGACGGGTTCGTGAATCCCGGCACAATCCGCATCGAATCAACCGACAGCCGCAACGGCACCCTTTCAGTCATCGACGACGGAACGCTTATCAACGAGGGCACAATCGAGGCGCGCCCCGGCACCGGCGGCAACCGCACGCTCAACACCAATCTGATCAACCGTGGTACAGTGCGGGCGGATGGAACTGTCTTCGACGTCGGCAACAGCGGGCGTTCGGTGGTCTTGGAGGAAGGCGGCGCTTTCGACGGGACCGGCGGCGGGGAACTGGTGTTGGACAACGCAGCGGTCCGACTCGTCGGCGGGGAAATGCGGGACGGATCCCGGCTGAACGGCGGAAGCCTGCGGGTGGAATCCACCGTTCCTGCGCAAGAGGTGGAGGTCTTGCGCGGTTTCGGTCTGCTGCAACTGGACAGTCCGTCGGTGACGGTCTGGGCGGGCGGACAACCCGGCACTGGCAGCCAATTTGTGACGGTGCCCGACGGGTTCGTGAACCGGGGAATCCTCCGGCTCGAACGCGCCGATGCGACATCCAACATCATCGTTTCCGTCGAGGACAACGGCACCTTCACCAACAAAGGTGTGATCGAGGCGCGGCAAGGCACCGGCGGC
>JAFIGH010000078.1 GCA_020831525.1 Opitutales bacterium | reverse complement strand
GCAAGTTTCATTTCATGTGGTTCACCAGGGCGCGCCCGGGATGTTGGCTCCTGTGTGAAGTGCTGCGCAGTGGCGACTACGTGCGTCACCTCGACGAGGTGCGTCCTTTTTACGAGGAAAAGGCGGCACGGCTTGAAGGGGTGCTGGAGCGGTCCGGTCTGCGCGCGCGCGGATGGCGCTGGGAGTCCCCGGCCGGCGGTCTCCTCCTGTGGTTGCGCGCGCCCGAGGGGCTCGACACGTCCTTCGACGGGCCGCTCTGGCGGGCCGCCATGGAGGAGACGGTCCTTTATGTGCCCGGCGATCTATGTTTCGCGGAGGGCATCCCCCGCAATTTTGTGCGTCTGAGTTTCGGCGCGCTTGCCGCCGACCGTATCGGAGAAGCCACGGAGCGGTTTGTGCGGGCGGCCTCGCGCGTCGCTGGTTGAGTGTTGCACTGGTGCTTCCTCGGGTGCGGGGAAGGGCATTCTTTTGTGTTGCATGGCAGGCGGCATACTTATTTGCTGTCGAAGGTCTGTTTCTCGAAAGGTGCTGTAATGCCTTTTATTAGGCGTAAGTATTACGCTGTAAAAATTGGAGAACTACGCATTTTCTGTATTTTTTGCTTGAATAGTTAACCTCATAAAGCCTTAGTTGGCTCCCTAATCGTTGCTATTTTCAACATGGAAGACCCTATCGTATCGGAATTTCCCATCTTGATCGTGGAAGATGACGCTGTGAGTCAGATGTCTCTCGGCTACCTTCTGCGGAAGCTGGGACACCGGGATTACGAGGTTGTTGAGAATCTAGCGGAAGCAGGCGCGGCGGTACAGATGCGGGCGTTTTCGGCGGTTTTTCTCAATCCTTCAGTGCCTGCTGGGGACGAGACCGAGGTAACCGATGCCGCCTCCCTCTTGGTCTCGGATTCATCGCGCCCGGTCATTTATCTCGGCGACACCAACTCGGTGAACGGCTCGAAGACGCATCTCGGGCGGCATGTGGGAACACTCCGCCAGCCCTACCGGATGGAGGTGATTGAGGAGACACTGGAACGCGCGCAGAGTTTGCACCGCGATCTGCGCAGTCTGCCCGCCGAGGACTGCAACCGGATGATGGAGCATGTCTTCGACGCTATCGAGGTCGGCGTATGCGTGATTTCACAAGAGGGGCGGTTTCTGCGGGTTAACCGCGCCTACAGCAAAGTATTCGGCTACCGCGAGGAAGACCTTCTGGGAAAACCCTTCACAACAATCCTGCCGCGGCACCTGCACGTATACGCGGAGGAACTTCATGAGCGCTTTATCCGCGGGGAGCAGACAAAGAGCACGCTCGACTGGCAGGTAGTTTGCGCCGACGGCGACATCCGCGAATCGGTCGTGAAGTCCGTGCGGTTTGAGGCGCGCGACGGGCAGGTCTTCAAGATCACGGCGATCACCGACGTGACGGACAGCCGGGGCCGGGAGAAGGAGCTGGAGCGCGCCGTGCGCGAAAGCGAGTCGGCGCTGCGCGGGGTTTGTATGCGCTCGCGGGCGAGCATGCATGCCGTGTCGGACCTCCTCGACAAGGAGGCGGCGCGGTTTGCCGGGGACAGCGCCGCGGCGACCGCAATGCGTGAGAGTATGTGCCGGGCCCGGGCGCTTTCGCTCTTGCATGATGTTTACTTTCAGGAGGGAGGGGCCGCGGTCGTGAGCGTCAACAACTACATCCGTCTGCTCTGGGAGTCGGTATGCGCTATTTTTAAAACGGAGACGCGGCAACTGCAGGTGGATTTTGAACTGGCGGACGTGGAGATGGACATGGAGCACGCCACGCATCTGGGCCTCTTCGTCAACGAAGCCCTGACGAACGCCGCGCGCCACGCGTTTCCGGGCAGTGATTTTGGCAGGGTGTCCCTGCGGTTGGCTGGCGACACTAAGCGGGTCCACATCGCGGTGGCGGACAACGGTGTGGGATTGCCCGACGAATTTTCGGTAGAGGGCGCCGCCACGCCCGGTTTTTCTCTGCTCCGCGAGGCTGCCGCAACGCTAGGCGGCGAAGTGTATGTCGAAGGCGTGTCCGGCACGCGGCTTTCGCTCACGTTTCCGCGGGCCTCCGCAAGGTAGTAGCGGCTCCGCTCCCGAGTGTCTATCGACGGGGCTTTGGGTCGATGAGGACCTTTTTTGCAAGTAATTGTCTGGTAGAAATTTCGAAATGTATAAATCTAATACGGAGATAAATTATTTGTAAGTATTAATTTTCTCGCAATTAAAATTGTTGACAAAAACGTTTATTGCATGGATATATTCATTGACGGTTGTGTCGTCGTTTAGGACGGGGCGTGTTCAGGTTTCGTCCAGTGACGCCAGCAACTGCCATGCGCCGAGGGGGACGGCTTCGGCCCGCAGGGTGGGGCTGAGACGGAAGCGTTCCCGCGCTTCATCCCACCATGGGCCGAGTAACGCATCGCTTTTGACGAGCGTTCCCAGTTGTTTGCGGCGTTGCGTGAAGACGCGGCGGACGGCAACGCGGGATTCCCGCGGAAAGCGTAGGGGCGCTTTGCGTAGAGCGAGGACGAGAAGTGTGGAGTCGACCGCCGGGGCAGGGTAAAAGCAGTTACGTGATACGGCGTGGCGGTCTTCGCCGTGGTAGGCGCTCTGGAGAAAGATGGAGACGGCTCCCGCTGAACCCTCGCCGGGGCGGGCGGTCAGGCGGTCGGCGGCTTCTTTCTGCATCATAAGGACCATACGTCGCGGCAGCGGACCGGAGAGCAGCGCTTCGATCCACGGTGAGGTAATGGCGTAGGGCAGGTTGGCGACGACGGAGAAGGGCTCACCGTGGGGCGGGCGCAGCGTGCCGAGCGGGTGTTGCACGGCGTCGCCGCAGAGGAGGTCAACGCTCTCTCCGAAGGCCTCCTCAATGTATCCGGCAAGGCGGGGGTCGAATTCGACGGCATGCACGCGCACTCCCGCTGCGACGAGCGCACCCGTGAGCGTACCTAGCCCCGGACCGACCTCGACGACGGGTTCGCCGAGGCGAAGCGCGGCAAAAGCCATGGATTTGCGTACGATGTTGCCGTCAATGAGAAAGTTCTGGCCGAGTTTTTTTCGCGGTTTGTGGCCCAGGCGTTCTAGGAGGGCGCGGGTGGCGGCGGGGCTGAGGGCGGCGGGCCCGTTCATGGGATTTCGGTTGGGCGGAGGCTTTGAGCGTCAGCCGGCGTCGTGCATGCGGCCGATAAACCGCTCCGGTTTCTCCATGCGCATGAGCGCCTCGCCGATGAGGACGGCGTCGGCACCGCAGGCGCGTGCGCGGGCGGCGTCTTCTTCGGTCCGGATGCCGCTCTCGCTGATGGCGATGCAATCATCGGGCAGTTCCGGGATGATACGCTCGGAAACTGCGAGATCGGTGACAAAGCGGCTAAGGTCGCGGTTGTTCACTCCGATGATGACGGCGTTCTGCCGCAGCGCGCGCTCCACGTCCGCTTCGTCGTGGACTTCATAGATAGCGTCAAGGGCGGCGAGTCCGGCGGCGTCGCGCAGGCGCGCCATTTCGTCGTCACTAAGCGCGCGTACGATGATGAGGATGCAACGCGCCCCGGCTTCAGCGGCCTCGACGACCTGAAAGGGGTCGACAAAGAAATCTTTGCGTAAAGTGGGCGGAGCGTCGGCACGGTTGCCGAGGAGATCGTTGATGTCCCAGAGGTCTCGGATAGATCCTCCGAAATACTTTTCATCGGTGAGGACCGAGATCGCGTCGGCTCCGGCGTTGTAGTAGATGCGTGCCTGCTCGACTGCGTCGGCGTCCGGAGCGATTTCGCCGGCTGACGGCGAGCGGCGCTTTACTTCACTGATGACGGCGAGCCCGCCGTCGCGGCGCAGGGCTTGCGCGAACGCCTTGCCCGGACGCGTCAACTCTGCATAGCGCGCCAGTTCGGCATCCCGCACGGGGCGTGCCCGGTCGGCCATCTCCCGTCGCTTGTGCGCCATGATTTCCGCCAATTTGTCCATGGGTGGCGAACAAAATGAAGTGTCCGTCCGTCCCGCAACCGCAAAAAGCGCGCGCCTTTCCGGTTGACGCATTGATCAAAATACGGGAAGGGGTTGGGTTTTGGACCGACACATGAGCAAACAGAAGAAATCCCAAGATCCTGTCGAAAAGGCGATCCTCGAAGCGCAGAACAAGGAAAGCGAGCTTCCGCCCGACGCGGATGTGGAAGAGCGCTTCAACGAGTTCTGGAAGAAAAACGGCTTTGGCATTTTTGTCGGAATTGCGCTGGGTGCCGTGTTGGTCCTCGGTTTCCAGATTTCGGCATATGTCAGCGCGCAACGAGAATCGAATATCCAAACGGCCTACCTCGCGCTTGAGACACCGGCGGAACGCGCGGCCTTCGCCGAGGAGCACAGTCGCCATCCGCTCGCCGGCATGGCATGGCTGGAACTCGCCGACGCCGCCTACGACGAGGGCGACTACTCCGCTGCGCTCGACAGCTTTGAGCGCGCGGCGCGGGCTCTTGAGGGCACGCCGGTCGGCGGTCGTGCGCGTCTCGGCGCAGCAATGAGCGAGTTGATGCTCGACCGCCGCGAAGATGCGAAGGTTGCTCTGAATGTCATCGCTTCGGACGGGCGCCTGCTTGTCGGCACCCGTGCGGAAGCGGCCTACCACCTCGCTGTAATCCACTGGGAGGACGAGAACCTCTCCGCAATGGAGGAGTCTCTCGACCTGATCCACGACCTTGAGGGCGCTTCCCTGTGGGCATTCCGCGCAAACGTTCTGCGCCAGCGCGTGCCTGCGATCGACGTGGTCGAAGTCGATGAACCTGTCGTCGACCAACCCGAGCCGCTTCCATTTTGAAGCGCCGGACGGGCTGCGGCGCTTCCTCTGTACGGCGAGGCAGGCCCGCGCCCGAGTTCCGTCTGTTCGTCCGGCAAACCGCGTTTTCGCTTTGCGGCAGAAGTAAGGGTCGTTTTCCTTTGCCGGAATGAAGTCATCGATCCAAGCCGATCCCCTCCTGGAGATCGTCAACATTGTGCGGCAGAACAAGAGACTGCCTCCTGTCGATGCCATCCGTGGCGGGGACCATCTCCGGCGCGACCTTGGTTTCGATTCGCTCGATCTCGCCGAACTGACCGTGCGCCTCGAGGAGCGCTTCGGCGTCGATGTTTTTGCCGACGGGCTGGTCCACACGGTAGCCGAGGTGCGCGGGCGCCTTGGTCAATCCTGACTTCGCCCGATTGGCGCAACCGTCCGCCGATAGCTTTTCCTGCGATGACGATGTCTCCCGACCCGGTTTGGATCCGACGGCCCACGACGGACCGTTGCCTGACCTACGGGGACTTGCTCGCGGCCTTGGCCAAACCGCGCCTTGAGTATGCGCCCGCGGTGTGTCCGCGCAATGCCGTGGAGGCCGTGTGGGCGCTGGGCCACGCCATGGCCCTCGACCGCCCGCTCATGCTCTACGACCCGCTCTTCACGGAGCGCGAGCGTGAAGCACTGGGAGCGACCCCGGAAGTCCTTGCCGCGCACGAGACGGTGGCGGGTATCCGGATTCCCGAGGTTATTGCGCTCCATGAACGGGTGCGCGCGGCACGGAATTTCCGGCTCACTCTCTTTACCTCGGGCTCCACCGGTCTGCCCAAGAGTGTGACCCACGGCATCGATACACTCGCGCGCAGCGTGCGCATCAGCGGAACGCTCGGCAGGGCGGTGTGGGCGCTCTGCTACAATCCCACCCACATGGCGGGTGTTCAGGTGATCCTCCAGGCCTTTTTTAATCGGAATACGATTATCGACTGCTTCGGGCTCGAACCGGAGCGCGTCGTCGAGGCCGTCGTGGCGGAAGGCGTCACCCATATCTCCGCCACACCCTCGTTCTACCGGCTGCTGCCGCTCGACGGGGATGTATTCGACACTGTGCAGGGTGTCACGCTCGGCGGGGAACGGGCGGACACCGCCCTCATGGGGCGGCTGCGACGGGCTTTTCCCTGCGCCCGCATTCGGAACGTTTATGCGTCGACGGAAGCCGGCTCGCTGCTCGCGGCGGACGGCGACGTGTTTTCCATTCCTCCGGCCCTTGCCGGGCGTGTCCGCATCCGCGGCGACCGTCTCGAAGTTCACCGTTCTCTCCTCGGCGAAGGCCCGCTCGCGGATCCGGCGGAAGAATGGTACGACACTGGAGATGTGGTCGAGTGGGCCGGGCAGAACCCGCCGCGCTTCCGCATCCTCCGCCGCGACCGGGACTGGGTGAACGTCGGCGGGGAAAAAGTGGATCCCGCCGAGGTCGCGGAGGTGCTGCGCGCCTACCCCGGAGTCACGGAGGCCCGCGTCTTTGCCCGCCCGAACTCCGTCCTCGGTCAGATTCTCTGCGCGGAAGTCGTCGCCGCTCCCGGCACCGACGAGGCACAGCTGCGTGAACACCTCGCCCGCACCCTCCACGCCCATAAAATCCCGCGCCTCATCCGCTTCGTCGACGCCCTCCCGCTCACCCGCACCGGAAAAGCCGGCCCCCCGTCCGGTCAGTAAGCACAGAGTACGGAGCACGGACAATCCCGTGGCGTGCGAGTTTGCCCGCGCCCACAGCCCCCGAAATCCGATGACCTCTGCAATTGCCCCCTTCGACAGGCAGAGCGGCACCGTCTTCACCGCGACCCTCCCGCCCTGCCGATTCCGCTATCGACATTACCGCGCGTCGCTTCCTCAATCGGGAACCATCCCGCGTCCATCACGACTCCGCAATGCAAGCCCGGTTCGATCACATCACCCTCTCCGCCCTGAGTGTCTGCACGGGCCCCGAAACACGCACGCTCGACGACGATGCACACCTCTACGCCGATTCGCCGGGGCAGCTCGAGCGCATTCGCTCCATGGTGGGGATTGAGCGGCGCCATGTCGCCCCGCGCGGTGTTACGACTCTCGACCTCTGCGAGGCGGCGGCGCGTGATCTCCTTTCCGCGGCGGAGGTCGATCTTGGCGCGGTCGACGCTGTCCTTTGCGTCACGCAGACGCCCGACCACTGGCAACCCTGCAACGCGAATCTCCTGCACGGGCGGCTCGGCCTGTCCAAGGCGGCGGCGGCCTTTGACGTGAACCAAGGGTGCTCCGGGTGGGTCTACGGTCTTTACCTCGCCGCCACGATGCTTGAAGCGGGCGGGGCACGGCGCGTCCTCTTCCTCGCCGGCGACACCGTCACGCAGTGCATCCATCCGCGGGACCGCGCGACAGTGCCGCTCTTCGGCGACGCAGGGTCCGCCGCGCTCGTCGAGCGCCGCGACGACGCGACGCCCGCTTGGTTCGCCCTGCATTCGGACGGCACGGGGCACGGCGCCATCAAGGTGCCCGCCGGTGCCTTCCGTCAGCCCGCCGGTCCGGACACGCGCATCGAATCGACCGCCGAAGACGGCAGCGTGCGCACGCCCGAAAACCTCTTCATGAGCGGTATCGAAGTCTTCAATTTCACCTTGCGCGAGGAACCGGGCGCGGTGCGCGAACTCCTCGCCTTTGCCGGCATCGAAGCGGAGGCAGTCGATGCATTTGTCTTCCACCAGGCCAATCCCTTTATCCTGAAAAATCTCGCCAAACGCCTTCGCCTTCCGGAAGAGAAGGTGCCCATGGGCACGGCACGGCGCTTCGGCAACCAGAGCTCGGCCTCCGTGCCCGCGGCCCTCGCCCATGACCTCGGCGATTCGCTCGCCCGGGAGCGCAGGCGGGTCCTCTGTTCCGGTTTCGGTGTCGGGCTCTCATGGGCGAGTTGCCTGCTCGACATCGGCCCGGCCAAACATATCCGTATTTTTCAATACACACCATGACGACGATCGACGCTTTCATCGAGGAACTGGAGTCCAACATCATGGCCGCCGAAGCCGGCGACCTCAAATGCGATACCCGCTTCCGCGAGTTGCCGTGGTGGGACTCGCTCGCCGTCCTCGCGACACTCGGCGCGTTCGACACCTGTTTCGGCCGCCAGCTCGCAGCCGAGGACCTCAAACGTTGCGAGACCGTCCGCGATATCTACGACCTCGGCGCATCCGGCTCTTGAAGCGTGTCCGCCGCTTTGCGCAAACGGCATGGAATCCCCGAACCCGGAAAACCTGTGAAAGACCTCTACATTGTCGGCGCCGGAGGCTTCGGCCGCGAACTGCTCGGCTGGCTGCGGCAACACCCGGATTGCTGGCGTCTTTGGCAGCCGGCCGGATTCGTCGACGACAACCCCGCCGCGCTGCACGGGTTCGGTGTCGATCTACCGGTCGTGGGCGCGCCGGATGCAGCGCCGGTCGACAAGAACAGTCTCTTCGTCTGCGCGCTCGGCCGGCCGGAGGTGAAGCGCCGGATCATCGGGACCATGCGCGGCCGCGGCGCTGCCTTTGTTACATTTGTCCATCCCTCGGCGGTGGTCGGTGAACGCGTGCGGATCGGGGAGGGGTCCGTCCTGTGTCCCGGCGTCATCCTCACCTGCGACATCACGGTTGGCGATTTCGTCCTCTTCAATTGCGGCGCGTCGGCCGGACACGACACGGTCGTGGGGGCTTACACCAGCGTCAGCGGACATGTCGACCTCACCAGCCGCACGCGACTGGGAGCGGATGTCTTTGTTGGGTCGCACGCCGTCATTATCCCGGGCGTCGAAGTGGAGCAGGGCGCCGTCATCGGTGCCGGAGCCATCGTCGTCTCACCCGTGAAACCCGGCCTCACCGTCTTCGGAAACCCCGCCCGCCCGTTCGCCCCGTAGCCGAAACCGTAAGGTATTGGACCCGTAGCCGGACGCGTAAGCGCTTGGAATTCCTATGGAAGACCCCGAACCGGCACCATTCATATATTCATATCATCCCGGTGGCTCAAACCCGCCCCGGGCGTGGCGTGCATTTGCCACGGTGACATCAAATCCCGACACTGCCTCAACGGGAACCGCGCCCGGAGGTTTCCTCAGCGTTCCCAGCGCCGCCGCTCCCGCGCCTTCCGTCATCCACCGGTTCGATCCGAGCGCCCGCCCCCGCGTCATAAAGCGCACCCGCAGGCGCAGCAACTCATGGGCTTCCAGCTCCCCGCCCGCCTCAATCGCCGTCGCCAGTGCTTGCGGATCAATCCGCCCGCCCGAACCGTCACGCTTCCGCGCCGCGCCTTTGCCCAGCATGAGCAGGCGGTAGCGCGCGAGCGCCTGGCGCGGATCGCTCTCGCCCGGAAAACACCCCGCCAACGCGTCCCGCAACGCCTCGCCGCCTGCCAGCGCCTCCGCATAGCCGCACCAGCGGTAATTCTCCGGAAGATCGGCCAAGCCCGCCCGCACCGGATTCAGGTCGATGTATGCGGCGACCAAGGCGACAATCGACGGATCGTTCTCCACCAGCACACTGCCGAAGCGCTCCGCCCACAGCGTGCCCGCTGTCTCGTAGGTGTGGTTGAACCACTTCGTATACCGCTGCTTCAGCGTCCGCATGAACTCCGAGATGTCGCCCATGCGCCGCCACAACCGCTCGCGCAAATCCTGCGCCCGGCTTTGGTCCGCGCCCGCCAGCACCTCCGCCAGCTCCCGCGCGTTCAGCCGACTCCACGCCGCCCGGGCCCGCCCGTAGAGCGCCGCATAGCGCGCCACCAGCTCCGCGTCACCGCACTCCCGCGCCGCCGGGTCCACCCGCACAAGAATGTGTGCGTGCGTCTCCATCGCGCAATACGTGATTACCTCCACGCCGCTGAAGCGCGCCGCCCGGTGTAAGGCCGCGACCCACACCTCCCGCTGCACATCCGCCAGCAAATGACGCTTGTGCACAATGCGGGTATAAACATGGTAGACACACTTTTGTTCAGACTTTATTCTTCGTTCACCCATAATATATTTTAATTTCTCATAGATACTAAATTGCGCGGGAGGCGGGGCAAGGGAATTTTTTGGTCATGAATTGAGTTCTTCGGCGAGGTCTTCGAGGGGGTAGCTCCAGATTTCGCTGAGGGTGGGGTGGTACCAGTGGGTTTTGAGGAGGGCGGCGGGGGTGGCTTGGAGGGCGACGGCGACGGCCATGGCGTGGATGAGTTCGCCGCCGTCCTTGCCGACGCAGGCGGCGCCGACGAGGCGTCCTGTGGCTTTGTCGGCCCATGCGCGGACGAAGCCGCGGCGGGCTTCCATGACGATGGATTTGCCGTGGTCGTCGAAGGGGTAGTCGGCGACGGCGAGGTCCATACCGCGCTCGCGGGCTTCGGTGAGGGGAATGCCGGCTTCGGCGATTTGCGGATCGGTGAAAACGACAGAGGTGCGGGTGTCGTAATCGACGGGGTCGGCGGTGCGACCGGTGGCGTGGCGTGCGGCGACCTCGCCCTGCATGATGGCGAGGTGGACGATCTCGTACGGTCCGCACACGTCGCCCGCGGCGTAGACGCGCGGGTTGGAGGTCTGCTGGTGCGTATTGACGCGGATTTGCCCCGAGCGTTCCGTCTCGATTTCGGCGGCCTCGAGGTCCATTCCGTCGACGGCGGGGCGGCGGCCGAGGGCGTTGAAGAGGTGCGCGGCCTTAGCCGTGACGGGCTTGTCGCCGTGAGAAAATGCGACTTCGTAGCCGTCCGGCGTGCGTGTGACGGATTGAAGTTGGGTGCCGGTGTAGAGTTCGATACCTTCGGCGCGGAAGGCGTCCTCGATGACGGCTGCGGACTCGGGTGAGATTTCCTTGAGGATGCGCGGGCTGCGCTGGATCTGGATGACCTTCGAGCCGAGGCGGCGCAGGTATTGGGAAAGCTCGCAGGCGACAACACCGCCCCCGAGGACGATCACCGACTCGGGCAAAAAATCGAGTTCGAGGACATCGTCACTCGTCCACGCCCCGGCTTCGGCGAGGCCCTTGACCGGGGGAACCTGCGGGACGGAGCCGGTCGCGATGACAAAGCGGTCGGCGGTGATTTCGCGTCCGGCGGAGGCGAGCCGCACCCGGTTGTCGCCGACGAACGAAGCCTTGTCGCGGAAGAGCGTGAACCGCTCGGATTCCAGTTGGCCGACGCGGTAGTCGCGGAACTCGGCGACCATGCGGCGCTTGCGTTCGCGCAGGGCGGGCATGTCGACCGTGGCCTCAGGAATGTTGAGCCCGAAGCGACTGCCCTCGCGGGCGAGGTGAAGCACCTCGGCGCTGTAGATGAGTGTTTTGGAGGGCATGCACCCGCGCAGGATGCAGAGTCCGCCCAATTCATCGGCACCGTCAATGATGGCGACGCGCCCGCAGACCTCGCGTGCGGTGCGTGCGGCGGCATAACCGCCGCTGCCCCCGCCGATGACGACAAAATCAAAATGCTCTTCGATCATGCGGCGTTTGTGTCACCGTGATGTGCCGTGACGCAAGTTCTTGCTACGACGTCGACCCGGCAAATGTCTTGAACCGGTGAGCAGGCGGACCCAAGCTGCGCGGTTTTGAAGATTTTCCGCACATGACCCAACCAACCTGCAAGTTCACGGTACTGCCCGGCGACGGGATTGGCCCCGAAGTGATGGATGCCGCGCTGCGCGTGCTCGCCCGCGCGGCGGAAACGGACGGATTCACGCTCGACTACTCGACCCACGACGTGGGCGGGATCGCCATCGACAACCACGGCACGGCCCTGCCGGAGGCGACAGTCGATGCCTGCGCGCAGGCGGACGCGATCCTCTTCGGCTCGGTCGGCGGGCCGAAGTGGGAAAACCTGCCGCCCGCCGAACAGCCGGAGCGCGCGGCGCTGCTGCCCTTGCGCAAACGCTTTGAGCTGTTTGCCAACGTCCGCCCCGGCCTGCTTTATCCTGAATTGGTCGACGCCTCGCCGCTCAAGCGGGAGCGTATTCCGGAGGGGATCGACATCGTGTGTATCCGCGAACTCACGGGCGGCATCTATTTCGGCCAGCCGAAGGAGCGCCGGACGTTGCCGGACGGGCGCGAGGAGGCGATCGACACCATGGTTTACCGCACGGACGAGATCGAGCGCATCGCGGAAGTCGCGGCGGTGACGGCCCGCGCGCGGGGCAAGCGTGTGTGCTCCGTGGACAAGGCCAACGTCCTCACCACCTCGGTCCTGTGGCGTGAGACCGCGACGCGGTATTTCGCGGAGAAGCACCCGGACATTTCCCTGAGCCACATGTATGTGGACAACGCGGCCATGCAGCTCGCGCGCGATCCCAACCAATTCGACGTGCTCTTCACCGAAAACATGTTCGGGGACATTTTGAGTGACGAAATGGGCGTGATCTGCGGGAGCCTCGGGATGCTGGCGTCGGCGAGCCTCGGCGCGACGAACAACCGCCACGGCTTTCCCGTCGGCCTCTTCGAACCGGCGGGCGGCACGGCCCCCGACATCGCGGGCAAAGGCGTGGCCAATCCGTGCGCCCAGATTCTCAGCGCGGCCCTCATGCTGCGGCACAGTTTCGGCCTCGGCGAGACGGCGGCGCGCATCGAATCGGCAGTGCGCGAGACCGTGACGTCGGGTGTGCGCACGGGCGACATCGCCTTCGGCACCGAACCGGTGTCCACCGCCGCCATGACCGACGCCATCCTCTCGCGCCTCTAACGCTTGCACGACCGAACGCACCTGTACCCAATCCGCGAATTCCGAACGCCATGAACTCCGCCGAAGTCCGCCAGTCCTTCCTCGATTTCTTCGCCGGCAAGGAGCACACCATTGTTCCCTCCGCGCCGCTGATGCCCTCGTCGCCGAATCTGCTCTTCACCAACGCGGGCATGAACCAGTTCGTGCCTTACTTTCTCGGCGACCGCGACGCACCGTACCCACGCGCCGCCGACACGCAGAAGTGCATCCGCGCGGGCGGCAAACACAACGACCTCGATGACGTGGGGTTCGACGGCTACCACCACACCTTTTTCGAGATGCTCGGCAACTGGTCCTTCGGCGACTACTTCAAGAAGGAAGCCATCGAATGGGCATGGGAGCTGTTGACGGAGGTGTGGAAGTTTCCGAAGGAACGTCTCTACATCACCGTCTACAAGCCCGGCGAGGGCGATCCGGCGGAGTTCGACCAAGAGGCGCATGATTTCTGGAAGGCGCTGCTGGAGAAGGACGGGCTGGACCCTTCCGTGCATATCCTTACGGGCGGCAAGAAGGACAACTTCTGGATGATGGGCGACACCGGCCCGTGCGGCCCGTGCTCCGAGATCCACATCGACCTCACGGAGAAGGGCGACACCGGCGGCTCGCTCGTCAACAAAGACCATCCCTACTGTATCGAGATTTGGAATCTCGTCTTCATCCAGTTCAACGCCGAGCCGGGCGGCGGGTTCGCACCCCTGAAGGCCCGGCATGTCGATACCGGCATGGGCTTCGAGCGTGTCGCGGGAATCCTTGCGACCACACAGAACTTCACCCGCTTCGGCGAGGCGCCGAGCAACTACAACGCCGATGTCTTCGCGCCGGTCTTCGCAAAGATCGAGGAACTGAGCGGGACGCGCTACGGGCGCACGCTGCCGTCCGCTCGGCGCGACCTGACCGACGCCGAGCGGCGTGACGTGTGTTTCCGTGTGCTCGCCGACCACATCCGCGCGCTCTCGTGCAGTATCGCAGACGGCATCCTGCCGGGCAACGAGGGCCGCAATTACGTTCTGCGCCGCATCCTGCGCCGCGCCATCATGTACGGCCGCCGCCTCGACCTGAAGCCGGGCTTTTTCACGCAGCTCGTCGAACCGGCAGTGGAATCGCTGAAGGCCGTTTTTCCGGAACTGGAAACGCAGCGCGGGGTGATCGGCAAGGTGATTTCAAGCGAAGAATCGGCCTTTGACCGCACCATTGACCGGGGCCTCGGGATTCTTGAGAAACTTTTCGCCGACAACCCGACGGAGATCAGCGGCGCGCAGGCGTTTGAACTCTACGATACCTACGGCTTTCCGCTCGATCTCACCGAGATCATCGCCGGTGAGCGCGGGATTTCCGTGGACAAGGCGGGTTTCGCCGAGCACATGGAAGCCCAGCGCGAGCGCGCCCGCGCGGCCCGCAAGACGGAGGTCATCCGGGTCGCCGACGACGCCGGGGCGGCGACCGCGACGAAGTTTGTCGGCTTCGAACCGGAGGCGTGGAAGGCGGGGTTGGAGACGACCGTCCAGTCGGCTCTGAAGACGGATGATGCCGTTTTCGCCAGCTTTGCGGAAACTCCTTTTTACGCCGAGATGGGCGGCCAAGTGGGTGACACGGGCTGGATCGAGTTTGAGGGAGATCGTATTGAAGTGCTGGATACGGTGAAAGACGCTTCCGGAGCGGTCGTCCACCGTCTTCCTGCCGACGCGCCCCTGACGCCCGACGCAGCCGGATCGGCTGTCCGCGCCGCCGTCGACGTGCCCCGCCGGGCGGACATCCAGCGCCACCACAGCGCGACCCACGTCCTCCACTGGGCACTGCGCAAAGTGCTGGGCGACCATGTGCGCCAAGCCGGCTCGTATGTCGGGCCGGACCGGCTGCGCTTCGACTTCACGCACTTCGAAGCCTTGAAGCCGGACGAAATCCGGGAGATCGAGCGCCTGTGCACGGAGCGGATCCTCGCCAACGACACGGTGCGTTGGTATGAAATTCCGTTCTCGGAAAAGCCGGAAGACATCATCGCTTTCTTCGGGGAAAAGTACGGCAATGTCGTGCGCGTCGTTGACATCGGCGGATGGAGCAAAGAGCTGTGCGGCGGCACGCATGTTTCCGCCACGGGCGAGATCGGTCTTCTGAAGATCGTCTCGGAAGGCGCCATCGCCGGCGGTACGCGGCGGATTGAGGCCGTGGCCGGGGCGCACGCCAAGGACTTTCTCGACGAGCGCGCGGAGGTCGTGGAGACCCTCGCGGGGCAGTTCTCCGTGAGTGCCGACGCCGTGCCGGCGCGGATCGCCGATATGCGCCAGCGGATGCAGGCGGCGGAGCGCGAGCTGAAGCGCCTGAAATCGGAAGCGGCGGCACGGGAGGCCTCCGGGCAGGCGGAGCAGGCCGCGGCGGCGGGCGAACTCCGCATCCTCGGCACGACGCTTTCCGCTGACAATCCCAACGCGCTGCGCGAGCACGGCGCGAAACTCTTCAAAGAGCTGGGCGAGGGCGTGCTCGTGGCGGCGGCGGCCTTCGGGCCGAAGGTGACGGTGGTGGCGTTTGCTTCGCCCGCCGCCATCAAGGCCGGACTGAAAGCCGGCGACATTGTGCGCGAAATCACCGGCGCGCTCGGCGGCCGGGGGGGCGGCAAGCCGGACTTCGCCATGGGCGGCGGCTCCGACAACGGCGACTTGTCCGGGCTGCTCCGAGACTGGCAGGCGCGGACGGCGAAGGCGCTGGCGGAGCGCTGATCGTTGCCCGCCATGGATTTGCGGTGATTCTTCACCGCCTTCGCCGCGCATGGATGCTGCCCAACCGCAAAGGCGGCGGTTCCCGCCGCACTCCAACGCGCTTCGCGCTCGTTCGTCTGATGATTCGCCGCCGGCGCCTATGCGCGGGTCGGCTTCTTTTTCTTTTTCTTCTTCGGAGGCTTGGCGCCGGGTTTGCCTTTTGCCGTCTTGCGCGGGCGCGGGGCCGGCGCCTGTTCCGCGGCGACGGATACGCCGAGTTCATGGCCCTTGAAATTGATACCGTTGAGGCGGTCGAGGACCGTGGACACGGCGGCATCGGCGATATCGACAAAGGACAGGGCGGGGAGGATGTGGATCGCCCCGATGGACTCGCGCGGCACGCGCGCCGCACCCGCGATGACGCCGACGATGTCGCCGGGGGCGATACCGTGCCCGCCGCCGATGTCGAAGGCGAGGCGTACCATGCCGCGTTCGCGGGCGACCGGTGCGGGATCGGCATCGTCGCGCGGCGGTCGTTTGCTTCGTTTCGAGGAGGCATCCCTTGTGTCGGTCTGCCGGGAGTCCTCGCGGATATTGCGTTCGCGGGCCCCGTCGGCGGGAGCCTCCGCGCCGCGCGGGCGCTCGCCGGAGAGCAGATCGATGAGCGCGGAGGCGATATCGGTGGGCGTGTGGCCTTGGTCGAGGAGGCGGTCGACGAGGCCGTCGTGCCGCTTGAAATCTCCCTTTTCGAGGGTCTCGCGGAGGGCTTCAAAGAAGACATTGGCTCTCTTTTCCTCGACTTCCTCCAGCGAGGGAACCTTTTCGCGGCGGATGCGCCCCTTCGTGTAGCGCATGATGTGCTGCAGGCGGTGGATCTCGCGTCCGGCGACGAAGGTGATGGCGCGCCCGGCGCGTCCCGCCCGCCCGGTGCGGCCGATGCGGTGGACATAGTCCTCGCCGTCATGGGGCAGGTCGTAGTTGAAGACGACCTCGATTTCGTCGACATCGAGGCCGCGTGCGGCGACATCGGTGGCGACAAGAAACTCGAACCCGCGCGTGCGGAACTTCGCCATGACCCGTTCGCGGGTGGCCTGCGGAATGTCGCCGTGGAGCTTGTCGGCGGGGTATCCGCGGGCGATGAGGTGGTCGGTCAGCTCATCGACCATCAGCTTGGTGGCGCAGAAAATGATGGCGTATTTGATGTCCTGCAGGTCGATGAGGCGGCAGAGGACCTCCAGCTTGGAGCGGCGGTGGACCTCGTAGTAGACTTGCTCGATGGCGGGGACGTCGAGGGTGGCCGATTTCACGCGCACTTCGGCGGCGTCGCGGGTGAATTCCCGCACGAGCTTCTGGATGGGGGCCGGAAACGTTGCCGAGAAGAAGGCGGTCTGGCGCTCGGCGGGGGCGCGGTCGAGGATCGAGCGGATGTCGTCGAGGAACCCCATGTCGAGCATGCGGTCGGCTTCGTCGAGGATGAGCATGCGCAGGCCGTCGAGGCGGAGCGTGCCGCGGTCGAGGTGGTCGATGACGCGCCCCGGCGTGCCGATGACGATGTGCGCCCCCTGCCGCAGGGCGCGGAACTGGCGGTCGTAGGACTGCCCGCCGTAGACCGGCAGCTCGCGCAGCCCCGGCTTGAAGGCGGCGAGGCGCGCCACCTCCTCGGCCACCTGCACCGCCAGTTCACGGGTGGGGCAGAGGATCAACACCTGGGTCTCCGCCCGGGTGGTGTCGGCCAGTTGGATGGCCGGCGCGGCAAAGGCCGCCGTCTTGCCCGATCCCGTCTGGGACTGGCCGACGACATCGCGGCCCGCGAGAAGGAGCGGAATCGTCTCGCTCTGGATGGGCGCGGCCACCTCGAAGCCGATCTTGTCGATGGCTTTGAGGAGTTCGGGCGAGAGGCCCAGCTCGACAAAGGACTTTTTCTGCATACTCTCGGGTACGGCAGCGACCCCCCCGGCGGCGAATCTATTCGCGGGGTGGGACGCAATTTATCTTCCGGGGGATTGACAACGGCGGAAAAATACTGATGGTGTCCATTAGTTCTTTAAGAGTACAGTCCGTTTGGCAGAACGAAATTTGACTTTCCGAGGCCCGTTCCGGGTTTCGGGATAACCAAAAACAGCAATGAACAACAACACTGCCAAACAGAAAACAGCTCCTCGGGATGCCCGCAAGCATCGCCCGGCCAGCGGAGGTTTCCGCCGGTTTGGGAAGAGCATGACGCGCGAAAATCCGCGCTTCACGTTCTTGGGTAGCGTCGGCTTCTGAGGCTGTTCCTAAAGTAGACAACAACGGGGCGGAGGATCGCAAGATCCTCCGCCCTTTCAATGTACGCCCCCGGCGGGGCGGCGGCACATTTTCCGCGGCGGCGGAGTGAAGAAATATTTCGGACAGAAACGGAGTTGACGCGCGGCTGAAAATCGGATCATTAGGTCTTCTTTTAATCGGATTGGAATGTCCTAATAACTGGGGGTTATAAGAACGAATTGTTTGCTGCGTTAGAAGACGTATTCTTTAAGGCGGGAGAGAATCCCGCGAAATGATCGACCAACCTGAACACCGACCGAAAGCCAGTGGAAGTCCTCGGCCTCACCATCTTCATCAGCCTGCTCCTTGCGGCGCTGTTTTCGCTGCTCTTCATCATGCAGCGGCGGCAGCGGCGCTACAACAGTCTGGAGCGGGAGTCGTTGCTGCCGCTCGCGGAGGAGAAGCGGGTGTCCGCCGGTAAGGAAGCGGAGAGCAGAGAGAAGACGAAGGAGCGATCCATCCGGGGTAGCGAAAGAGACCGATGACAGACGGAAAGAAGACCATTGAGTTCGACGACCAGATAACCCGCTGGTTTCTCATCGCCTCCGTGCTTTGGGGGGCGGTGGGCATGCTCGCGGGGGTGATCGTGGCGGCGATGCTGAACTTTCACCAGCTGCACTTCGGGCTGGAGTGGCTGAGCTACGGGCGGCTGCGCCCGCTGCACACCAACGCGGCGATCTTTGCCTTTGTCGGCAACATGATGTTCGCCGGGATCTACTACTCGACGCAGCGGCTGTGCAAAGTCCGGCTGGCGTCGGACCTGTTGTCGCGCATCCATTTCTGGGGCTGGCAGTTGATCATCGTCTGTGCGGCGGTGACGCTCCCGCTGGGGCTGACGCGGGGCAAGGAATACGCCGAGCTGATCTGGCCGATCAACGTCCTCGTCGTCATCATCTGGGTCGTCTTCGCGATCAATTTTTTCTGGACCCTCGCGAAGCGCAACGAGCCGACGCTCTACGTCGCGCTCTGGTTCTACATCGCGACGATCATCACGGTGGCGATGCTCTACATCGTCAACCACCTGCAGATCCCGACCAGCCTCACGCACAGCTATCCGATCTTTTCCGGGGTGCAGGACGCGCTCGTGCAGTGGTGGTACGGGCACAACGCGGTGGCCTTCTTTTTGACGACGCCGATCCTCGGGATCATGTATTATTTCGTTCCGAAGGCGGCGGGACGGCCGGTTTACAGTTACCGGCTGAGCGTCATCCACTTCTGGTCGCTCGTTTTCATCTACATCTGGGCGGGCCCGCACCACCTCCTCAACACCGCTCTGCCGCACTGGCTGCAGACCCTCGGCATGCTCTTCTCGCTCATGCTCTGGGCACCCAGCTGGGGCGGGATGCTCAACGGTCTGCTCACCTTGCGCGGAGCATGGCACAAGCTCCGCACCGATCCGGTGCTGAAGTTCTTTGCGGCGGGAATCACTTTCTATGGCATGGCGACCTTCGAGGGGCCGCTCCTCTCCATCCGGGCGGTCAACGCCATGGCGCACTACACCGACTGGATCATCGGGCACGTGCACAGCGGCACTCTTGGCTGGAACGGTTTCCTCGCGGCGGGCATGTTCTACTGGCTGGCCCCGCGGCTGTGGCGTGCAAAATTGTACTCCGTGGCGCTGGCCAACCTGCACTTCTGGATCGGGCTCATCGGCATTCTCCTCTACATCGCCGCCATGTGGGTGAGCGGGATCACGCAGGGGGTCATGCTCAACAGCACGCAGGACGAGGGCACGGCGCTCACGTATTCGTTTGTCGAGACACTCACGGCGATCCGTCCGGCCATGGGGCTGCGCGCCATCGGCGGCGGTCTCTACCTTCTCGGCTGGGTCATCATGATCTACAACCTCTGGCGCACCATCGCGGGCAGCGAAGCGGTCAACGGCACGATGGAAGTCTATCCGCGCGACCGCGAGGAAACCCGGAAGATGGAGGGGACCATCGGGGCGCGGCGCACCTTTTTCAACGCGCCGGTCCTCTACTGCACCGCCGGTATGCTGGCGCTTTGCCTGTGGATGTTCGGGGACGGACTGGCCGCCATTTTCGGGCTCTTTGCCTCCATCTTCGCCATCCTCGCGGCCATCGTCCACTTCAAGGCGGCGGGCGCGCGGTGGAACGACTGGCACGAGAATCTCATCGGCAACTGGGCACCGTTTACCGCGCTCACTTTCATCGCCGTGGCCATCGGCGGTGCCGTGCAGATCATTCCGGCCGTGACCGTTTACCGTGCGAAAAACGTCGAGGACCGCTTGCAGGTGCCTTACACGCCACTCGAACTGGCGGGCCGCGACATCTACATCGCGGAGGGCTGCTACACCTGCCACTCGCAGATGATCCGCACGCTTGTGCCCGATGTCATGCGCTACGGCGATTACTCGCGCCTCGGTGAATCCATCTATGACTTCCCCTTCCAGTGGGGAAGCAAGCGCACCGGTCCGGACCTAGCGCGCGAGGGCGGCCTGCGCACGGACGACTGGCACTATATCCACATGATCGACCCGCGCGCCACCTCGCCGGGCTCGAATATGCCCGCTTATCCGTGGCTCGTCGACAAACCGGCGAACCTTGAGGCGCTGCCTTCGCGGATCCGGGTGCAGCGCATCGTCGGGGTGCCGTATCCCGACTGGAGCGCGGAAGAGATCATCGAGAGCGCCCGCGAGCAGGGCGAAGAGATATCGCGCCGCCTGCGCGAGGCCGGGCACTACGCCGAGCCCGACAGCCAGATGGTCGCCCTCATCGCCTACCTGCAGAAGCTGGGTGCCGCCGAACCGCGTGGGAGCGATGTCGCCTCCGCCGCGAACGAATCCACCGCAACCGATTGATCCACGCCAACGATGTTTCGCCGCCTCATCCTCGAAGAATGGCAGAATCTGCTCCTGATACTGGGCTTTCTGCTCATCGCGTGCGCTTTTTTCGCCATCGTCGTGAAGACCGTCCGCATGAAACGCAAAGACCGTGAATACATGGCGAACCTTCCCCTCGAGGACGAGGAGAAGCGCCGTTCGGCGGAATCGGGTGAAACCACTTCTTCCAATACATCCGATGAGCAGTCCCGATAAGAACCGGCAAGACCGAGACGACATCCCCCCGGGAGCGACGCTGCGCGAGCACGTCTACGACGGCATCGAGGAGTACGACCAGCGCCTGCCCAACTGGTGGTTGTGGACGCTCTATATCACAATCATCTTTTCCGCGTTGTATTGGATCGTGTGGTACACCTTTCGCGCCGTCCCGAGCGACGAGGAGCGCGTTACCGCGGCCATGCAGGAGATCGAGGCGCGGCGGTTCGCCATGGTGGGCGAGATCGACGACGAGACGCTCTGGGCCATGAGCAATAACCCGAACGTCATCGCCTCCGGCCGAGCCGTCTACCGCGACCAGTGCGCGTTCTGCCACGGTGACGACCTCGGCGGCGGAATGGGCGGGGGCCTGCCTCTTGACGACGGAATTTGGAAGTGGGGCCATGCGCCGGTCGACATTTACTCCGTGGTGCGCGACGGCTCGCCCGATCCCACAAAAGGGATGCAGGCGTGGGAACGTGAGCTGGGTCCGCGGCGCGTGGCCGAAGTCACCGCCTACATCCTCAGCTACCACGATTCCGATAGCATGGAAACGGCGCCGGACTCGCCGGGACGGGCGTCGGAGCGCTGAACACGGGGAGCGCCGCGTACGCGTGGCGGCCCGCTGAGTCATGACGAAGAGGGCATCACAGGCGAAGCGTCCGAATCTCGACAGCGTCACCACGATCAATCAGGACGGGTCGCGGTTTTTCCTGCATCCGTCGGACGTGAGCGGACGGTATGTCGCGGCGCGCCGGTTTGCGGCGATCCTCCTCATCGCGGTCTACGCCGGGCTGCCGTGGATCCGAATCAACGGCCAGCCCGCCGTTTTTCTGGATCTTTTCAGCCGCCGCTTCCATCTCTTCGGAATCACCTTTGCCGCGCAGGAGATTTGGCTGGCTTTCTTTTTCATCACCGGGCTCGCCTTTCTGCTCTTCTTCACGACGGCGCTCTTCGGGCGCCTCTGGTGCGGCTGGGCCTGCCCGCAGACGGTCTTCCTCGAACACGTCTACCGCCGCGTGGAGCGCTGGATCGAAGGCGACGCCCCCGCGCGCCGACGCCTCGACGCCGCACCCGTGTCGGGAACCAAAGTGTTCAAGCGGGTCTTGAAGCACGGCGTTTTCATCCTTGTCTCCGGTGCCATCGCCCATCTCTTTCTTGCCTACTTCGTATCCATTCCGCAACTCTACGCATGGATGACGGCATCGCCCCGCGAGCAGTTCGGAGCGTTTTCATTCATGGCGGTGTCCACGGGCATACTCTACTTCAATTTCGCGTGGTTCCGCGAGCAGTTGTGCATCGTCATCTGTCCATACGGGCGGCTTCAGTCGGCGCTCATCGACGAGCACACGGTCAACGTCGCCTATGACGAGCGGCGTGGCGAACCCCGTGGAAAACTGGGTACCGAGGGCGCGGGCGACTGCATCGACTGCAACCGCTGTGTCCAGGTATGCCCGACCGGCATCGACATTCGTCAGGGACTCCAGCTTGAGTGCGTCGCCTGCACGGCCTGTATCGACGCTTGCGACGCGGTCATGGACAAGGTCGGGCGTCCGCGCGGTCTCATCCGCTACGCTTCGGAGCAGGCGCTGGAGGGGAAGCCGACGCGGCTGTTGCGCACGCGGACTGTCGTCTACGGGCTCTTCATGCTGGCGGGTATTGCTGTCATGCTCTTCTCCTTTTCGCGGGTGCAGCCGTTCGAAGCGACCGTTTCGCGGATGACCGGACAACCCTACTTCCTCACCGAGGAAGTTGTGCGCAATCAGCTCCAGATCCGGCTCGTCAACAAGCGCAACGAAACCGCCGCCTTCCGCGTCTTCCTCGAAGACGCGCCTCCCGGCATGCAGTTGGCGGGCTGGGGCGAGGCGATGCAATTGGAGCCCTACGAGGAACGCACGCGGCCCTTCATTCTTGTGCAACCGCGGGAACAATACACGGGCCGCGCACGCCTTGACATCGTCGTCGAAAGCGAGGACGGCCGCAACCGCCTGCGACGGCGCGCGGAGTTTGTCGGACCGGATCCGCGGGTATTTCAGTAAGCGACTTGGGTCGGCTTTGGCTCTCACTCCGGCGGCCAGTCGTCCAGCTCCCGCGCGGGGCTAAGCACAGTCAGGTCCGGAATCGCCTCGAAATGCGCGTCGTCGGTGAGCACCGCCGCGCCCGCCGCGAGGGCGGAGACCGCGATAAGGATATCCTGCGGCGGCAGGTTTTTGCCGCGGCGGTCGAGATGCCAAGCAAGCCGCACCGTTTGCTCCCAGATCTTGTTCGATGTGGGGACATTGATCATCACATCGAAAAAAGTGCCGAGACGTTTCCGGATTCGCTCTACCTTGAGGCCGCGTTCCACCTCCACCCGGATCATTCCGCAAATCACGAGATCCCCCGTGCCGATCCACGACCCGAGGCGCGTCACCGGATCAATGCGGTGGCGCAGCAGGCGGATGTAGACATTGCTGTCAACGACGACGTTTGCGGCCATCTTTCTTGCCGTATTTGGAGGCGGGCTCGGCAACACGCCAGCGCATGACATCGTAATCGGGATCGACGGCGGCTTCCAGCTCCTCCGGCGAGAAGCCCATGCCCTCGGCGACGACCGCGCGGAAACGCGCCTTGCGCTCCATTTCACGCAGGGCGGCGTCGACCGCTTCGGTCTTGGAGGCGAACCCGTAGGTTTGGATCACACGGTCCAGCAGCCCCTCGTCGATGTGCATGGTCATTTTCATGCCATACACGGTATGGCAATCCTCCCTCCCGTCAAGCCCTTTTCCTCTTCGTCCCGAATGTCCAGGTTTTACGCCGCGCGTGCCCAAGCGCGCAGCGACGAGAGGAAGAAGATTTCCAGTGCGGCGTCGTCCTTGAGGTTGGTTTCGAGGAGGCGGGTGAGGTGATCGAGGCGCTCCAGCGCATGATGGAGCGAGCTGACGGGGTAGGGGCGCTCCTTGCCGAACTCCCGGGCGAAGGCGGCGGTCGCTTTGGCGATGTCGGCGAGCCGGTGGTTGCGCAGGCCCTTGCGGAAGCCGGTCTCCGAGGCCGCTAGTTCGTCGTCGTCGAGGTCGGCGGCGAGGCTCTCCCGGGCGGATTTCCACGCGGCGTCCGCCTGTGCGGTGACAACGGCCTGGAAGCGGACGATGAGCCCGTATGCGCCGAGCAAGAGTTGGGCGCGGGCGGCGGCGTCTTTTTCAGGGGCCGTCGCGCGCTCGAGCCACGTCCGGTAATCGGCGATCCATGCGTCCCATGACGCGTCGGGGGCGAGTTGCGCCTCCGTCGTGAGGCGAAAATGAAAACAGCGGCTGTGAATGGTCGGCAACAGATCGTGCGGTCGCGCCGTGAGGAGCAGGAGGGTCGTGTCAGCGGGCGGCTCTTCGAGGGTCTTGAGGAACGCGTTGGCAGTCTGCGCGTTCATGCGGTCGGCCTCGTAGACGACGGCGACTTTGCGTCGGGCGACGCGGGGCGTCTGCTGGATCCCGTGGAGGAGCGCGCGCATCGAGTTCGGCGTCGACGCATCGTCGCCGACGCGGATGATGCGCGCCTTTCCCGCCGGGCGCAGAGTGAAGAGGTCGGGGTGGCGGGCGGCCTTTTCGGCGTCGCATTCGAGCAGGGCGCAGGCGAGGGCGAGGGCGACTTCCTCCTGCGCCGCCGGGTTTTCCGACTGGAGGAGGATGGCGTGGGCGAGGCGGCCGCGCTCAAGAGAGCGGGCAAGAACGGCGACCGGACGCGTCTTGCGGAGCGGTTCGGGGAGCGCTTCGAGGAAGGCGGTCTCGGAAACCATCAAATGACGCGCTTGCGCAGTTCCTTCCAGATAAACGCCTCCACCTCGTCCGGCGACTTCTCGCCGTCGGTGACGATGAAGCGTTCGGGAAGCGCCTTCGCGAGCATGAGGTAGCCCTCGCGCACTTTACGGTAAAACTCGATGTTCTCCTCCTGCATGCGGTCGGGAAGGTCGGTGGCGCGGTGGCGGATGCGCTCGAAGCCGGTCTCCGCGGGCAGGTCGATGACCACCGTGACATCCGGCACGACGTCGCCCACGGCAAAGGTGTTGATCATTTGCACGGGGCCGGACTGGAGCTTGCGGGCGACCCCTTGGTAAACGGTCGTCGAGTCCATGAAGCGGTCGCAGAGGACGATCTTCCCCTCCGCGACGGCCGGCGCGATGACTTCGCGCACCAGTTGGGCGCGGCTCGCCGCGAAGAGGAGAAGCTCCGTCTCCGCGGTCATGTTGCGTCCGTTGTTGGAGTGCATGAGGATGTGGCGGATCTCTTCGCCGATCTCCGTCCCTCCGGGCTCGCGCGTGACTACCACGTCATAGCCCGCCGACTCAAAGCAGTCGGCGATGCGGCTGGTCTGGGTGGTCTTACCGCTCCCTTCGGAGCCTTCGAAGCTGATGAGAAAGCCCCGTGTGTCGTCGTTGTTTTTCGGCATTATGGTTTACGGTCACGAAACTGACAGGAACACGGGTCGAGTGCAAGCCGCTCTTGATGCAATCGGTGAAGGAGTCGGCAGGGTCATTTCTCCTCCCCGGTCCAGTCCTGGATGTAGGCCGCCGTCTCGTGCAGCGACGGGCTCCGGGCGGTGCGCACATACTGGCCGCTGGTGGCGACGGCCACCGTGAGGCAGGCCGGAGGCGTCAGACCGAGCACTTGCGCGGTGGAGAACCCGGCGTTGAAGTGGTCTCCGGCACCGGTTGAGATAACAGGCCGCTCGCAGTAGGGCCCTTTTACGTACCAGCTGTCGGCTCTTGTCGCGCAGGCCGCGCCGGAGCGCGGGTGGATGACCACGCAGCCGATTTCCAGCTTGCTGCGCAGGCGCGCCGCGGCTTCCCGCAAGCTGGCGGAGTCGTCTGCCCCGATTTCCTTGAGGCCGAGCACGCGGGTGACTTGGCGCGCCTCGGCTAGGTTCAGGCCGAGCGTCACGCTGCCCTGTGTGCGGTAGCGCGAGATCACGTCGAGCACCGAGCGCAGGTCGCCGTCCGACCGCTTGGCGGGGTCGGCGAGATCGAAAAAGAAACTCCGGCCCGTTTCGCGGGGTCCGAGGTTCGGAAAGACCCGCTCAAGCAGCGTGGAAAGGAGCGAGGTCATGTTGGGGATCATCGTCCAGTTCACCATTCCGATGAGGTCGGCCCGCGAAAACGCGTCGATCATCTGGCCCTCACCCATTGTCCGGACGAGCTGCGAATAGGTGATTTCGTCGAGGCTCGCCATCATGCCGAGCATGATTTTCCCGTCCTCGAACTCCACGGCGTGCGTGATCCCCGGATCGCACAGACTCACCGCCTGCGTGGCGGCCGCGAATTCTTCGAAGACCGGGTGGGGCGGTTTTCCGAGAGCGCCGATATAGCGCACCGTCGCCCCCGTCGCGCGGATGGCCTCGGCCATGATCGGGCCGTTGCCGCCGATCTTTTCGCGCTCCGGGTATAGCTCGATATTGGCGCTATGCCCGGCCGCGTCGGTGATGCGCTTCCCGAATTCGGCGATTTGCTTGATCGGCGTGAAGGCTTTTCCCTGCCCCGAGCGCTTGTCGACGGCTTTGACGATCTTGTCGACGAATCCGTCGAATCCAATCAAAGCGTTGCGCGACGAGGCGTTGCCCGCCCGGCGGGCGAGTTCATCCAGAGTTCGGGAGCGGTAATCTGTCGTGGACATTTCGTGTGGTGGAATTTTCTGGCTGACGCCGACGCACGGATGCAAAACCGGCGTTTCCTCCGCAGCTGCACTGGTGGGGCGTCGAAAGGGTGAAAGTGTCCCCCCGGCACGGAACCTGTAAAGGAAAATGAGCGCCCGCTCGTCGGCGGGGGTGTGAGACAAAAAAGTTCCTTGCGGCGGGTGTAAGCGGTCTGATCGGTGG
>JAFIGH010000077.1 GCA_020831525.1 Opitutales bacterium | reverse complement strand
TGGCGGACTACCGGATTTACGTGCTGGGCAAGGGACGGCTGCCCAAGCGCGACGGGACGGGCGCGCGCGTGCCGGACCACGTTGCGGCGGAGGCGCGTGAGCGCGGGGGCCGTCTGCCCGCGCACGAACTGCTTTTGCGCAAGACGCGTCAGTTCAGCGAGGGGCTGGTGCTGGGCACGAAGGCCTTTGTGGAGGCGGCACTGCGCGGCGACGAAGGCCTGCGCTACCGGCGCAAGCGTGCGCCCAAGCCGGTGCCGTCGCCTGCGGGAGAAGAGACGCTGGCTTGTGCGCAGCAGTGGATGCGCCCGTTGGACCGTTCCGGCACGCCAGACGCGCGGGTGGACGGCTGACCAAACCATGTCTTTCGAACGATGGTTCGCGCTGCAGGACGCACTGTTTGACGCTTCAGGGAACGAAGCGGCGAGTATATACGTCCTTTGAACACTTGCGCACAAACGCGGCGAAGCGAAAACAATCGGTTTTGCGGGTTGCGTTTCCGCCGTGTGCATAGCCCCAAAGGGTCGAGGCGTCCGTGCTTTTCTCATGTCATTTGATTGGATGCGGTATATGGATCCGACCGGACCCCGGCATAATATATGACGCAACGGCCACCGAGTTGCGCCAGGGCGGGCGTAAGCAGTTCCTTTGTGTTTCGGGCGGCGCGCCGCCGGTTGATCGCTGCCGGGCTCGTCCATGCCCGGCGGCACCGACAGGGCAGACATTGTCAATGGATGTTACACGCGTAGATCGGTGTGCGTGAAGTAGTCAAATAAAATAATTATTGGATAAAAACAACATTAATTAACTCATTAATGAATTTTAAGTAATTTAATTACGCGAAATAAATCTAGCAGGAATTCATGGAGGCATGATGCGGGATATTGGTTTGCGCCACGGGGCGGAAGTCGCTTAATGGGTTGTTGCAGGATTTGGTAATTATGCAGATATTGATTGCAGAGGATGACTTTATTTCCCGGCGCCTGCTGCAGAGCGTGCTGGAGGAGCTGGGGCACGAGGTGATCGCGGCGGAAGACGGCGAGACGGCTTGGCGGCTTTTTGAGCGGACGCCGACGCGGCTGGTGATCAGCGACTGGTTGATGCCGAAGCTGGACGGAATTCAGCTTGTGAAGCGCATCCGGGAGGCGGCGTTGAGCGACTATACGTATATCATCCTGCTTACTGCGAATGTGGGGCAGCGCGAGAATTACCTGCGCGCGATGGACGCGGGTGTGGACGACTTTCTGGCGAAGCCGCTCGACCGTATCGAGCTTTCGATCCGCCTGCGGGTGGCGGAGCGGATACTGAAGGCGTCGTCGCGCATTCGTTCGTTGGAAAGTGTCCTCACGATCTGCGCATACACCAAGCGGGTAAATTTTCCCGAGGAAGGCTGGCAGACGCTGGAGACGTTCATGCAGAACCATCTCGGAATCACGCTTTCCCACGGAATTGACCCGGAATATTACGAGCGTGTGCTCAAGCCGCAGATCGAGGAGTTGAGGCAGCCGGGCGGGAGTGCGTCGAAGCTGCCTACGACGGGGTAGGCGCCTGAATTCGCGGCATCGGACCGGAACGTGTGCGGGGGTCGGGGTTACTTCCCCTTTTTCTTCTTCTTTTTCTTCGGTGTGAAGGGAGCGTTGCGTTGCTTGCGGTGCTTGCCGTAGCGCAGGCCGGGGACGTCGAGGATCGGTTTGCCGCCCTTTTTGGCGAGTTCGGCCTGGGTCTTGACGACGTTTTCGCGCATTGCGGCGATGTCCAGTTCGCCGTCGTCGTTGACGAAGGTCTCGAAGTCGTCTCCGGCGTCGAGGGCGAGCGGTTTGGGCGGTGGAGCCTGCGGAGCGTCAGCGGGTTTGGCTTCATCCTCCGTCTCCGGGTTCTTTTTCGCGGGTTCCGGGTAGTCGAGCCAAATGTCGCCGCCGTATTCCGGGGTGAGGCGGATGTTGTGCGCCATGCAGAAGCGGCGGATTTGGTGGCGCGTGATGGTGCGTTTGTACTCGGCGCGGAACCAATTCTGCACGTAGGTTTCCGACCATGAATCGGTGTCGATGCCGACCTCGCGCGGCTGTTTGCCGGTGATGGTGTCGTAGAGGCCCCGGATTTGCTCTTCGGTAAGGGGGCGGTCCTTTTTGCGGCCCCGGCGGTCTTCGAAGATTGCGTCGCCGCGTTCGCGGTAGGCGCGCGCAATGTAGGAGACGTATTGGCGGGTTGTCCCGGTGGCCTCGGCGGCTTCGACCTGGGTGTGCCCTTTGTCGAGAATCTCTATGATCCGCTTCTTGAGTTCGCGGGATTTGACGGTCTTGGAGACGGATTCTGGCATCGTGTTTGGCGGGGTGGAAAGTCTGTATCTCTGGCCGGGGGATCAGGAGACGACCATCTTGCCGTCGTAGATCCAGCGGTAGCCCTTGCCGCTGGAGTCCTTCATTTTGATGCGGCGGAAGGTGATGTTGCGCTTTTTGTCGAGGGCCACCTCGTGTGTCTCGGTCTTGATTTTATCCGCGTCGGGCAGTTCGGCCGCCGCGCGGATGACGGACTCTTTGGAAGGGATGAATTTTTCGCTCATACAGTAAAGATTCGGGTGAAGGGCTAAAACACTTGGCCGTTGGAGTCGAGGGCCTGCGCGCCCGGGTTGAGGGCATCACGGATGTTGCCGGTGGTCTGGCGGGAGACGAAGTTGAGGAGCTGTCCGCCGTCTTCGCTGAGGTCGCGGAAGAACTCGACGCGCCCGTCGAGGAAGGCGATGTGCCCGCCGCGGTCTCCGTAGACGCCGGGGTTGGCGGAGTCGAGAGGCGCCCAGCGGCCGTTCGTGCCGAGGCCGCGCGTCCAGACGACGGGTGTGGTCGTGGCGTTGGCGCGCGAGGCGAGGCGGTTGGCTACGGCGACACTGAGGGGGTGGCCGTTAAAGTCGGGGCTCACGATCCACCGGCCGGCGGTGCCGTCGGCGGGCGGAGTGGCTATGTTGCGCGGGAAGTCGCGCCCGGAGCGTTCGACGAGCGGATCGTCGCCAAGGATATACAGATCAGGGCTATTGAGGTTGGCGCGCTCGGCGAGGACGGTGGCCCATTCGTAAATATTGGCGGCGTCGATGGACCGCGGGCGGCTGCCCTCCTGTGAGTAGCTGTTGTAGGCGAGGGCGATTTGGCGCAGGTTGCTGGCCGCCGCTGTGCGCCGCGCATTGTCCATGATATTGGAGGCCACGGGCACGAGGATTGCGATGAGAATTCCAATGACGGCAATGACAGTGAGCAGCTCCACGAGGGAGAAACCGCCCGGTGCCCTGTATGCTGTGGGATTCCGCATCTTGACGGTAGGAAAAGTGATGCGGGGCCTAACCGCAAGCGCTGATGGCGGGTTGTGCGCGAAGAGAATCCAGGCACGGCGGCGGTGTCTCGCCGCGGTATTTCAAACTGGCGGAACGGGGCGGTTTTTCGCAGAAAGGTCCTATGGAAGAAGGGAACGCAGTTCACAAGGTGGTTCATTTCTCAGGTCACGTGCAAGGCGTGGGTTTCCGGTATGCGACTGCGCGCACGGCGCGGGAGTTCGATGTGGGTGGAGCGGTCCGCAATCTTCCGGACGGGCGCGTGCGGCTGGATGCCGTGGGTCGGCCTGCGGAGGTGAAGGCCTTCATCGGCGAGTTGGCCGACCGGATGAGCGACTTCATCCGCGAAACGGAGGAGCGCGAGCAAACGCCGCCGGACCGCTTCGACGGCTTTTCCATCGCCTGAGCGGTCGCGGATTTCGGGAAAACGCGCAGCCGTGGAGCCGCTTATCGCCATCAGGGGGTTGAAGAAGAGCTTCCGTGTGCGCGGGCGGCGGGTGGCGGCCCTGCAAGGTATCGATGTGACGGTGCGCGCGGGCGAGGTGTTCGGGATGCTCGGGCCGAACGGTTCGGGGAAGTCGACCGCACTTCGTCTGCTCATGGGACTGACGCGTGCGGATGCGGGGACGTGCATGCTGTTCGGTGCTCCGGCGGTGGGGCGCGCGCATTTGCGGCGGGTGGGATACCTGCCGGAGAGGCTTTCGTTTTTCGAGCATTCCACGGGGGCGGAGAATCTGCGCCTGCTCGCGCGGCTCGGCGGATTGTCCACCCCGGAAACGGTCGATGCGGTCGAGCAGACGGCGGCGCTGACGGGGATCGCGGATTACGCAAACCGGCCGGTGCGCACCTATTCAAAGGGGATGCGCCAGCGCTTGGGGTGGGCGCAGGCGCTCTTGCACGACCCGGAGCTGCTCATTTTCGACGAGCCGACCACCGGCCTTGATCCGTTGGCGAAAGAGGCGTTTCACGGGTTGGTGGGGGAGTGGAAGGCGGCGGGAAAGACCGTCGTGCTCTGCACGCACGAGTTGGACGAGGCGGAACGATTGTGCGGGCGAGTCACCATCTTGTTCGAGGGTCGTGCCCTCGCGGAGGGTGGTCCCCGGGGTCCCGGCGGGGCGGACGGTTCGGGGGAGGCGGTTTTCCGCTTCCGGGGGCTCGGTCCGGCGGAGTCGGAGCGGCTCGTCCGGTGGCTGGCCGGTGAGGGAATCGAGTGGGAACGAATGGCCACGGGGGGGCTGCGTGCATCCGTTCTCGAGAAGCTGCGATGGGCGCGGAGGGGAGGCGACGAATGACGCCGGTGCGCAGGATAGTCGGCGGATGGTGTGCGGCGGCGACCCTCGGTGCGTTTGTTTTCCGCGACTTGTGCCGACGGCGGCTGTTTGCGGGCTTCGCCGCGGTGGCGGTGATCTTCGTCCTCGGTTCGTCGTTTCTCGCGCAGATCGATTTCGGCGGAGACGCGCGGCGCTTCGTCCTCGATTTTTGTTTCGGAGCGCTGGCGCTCTTCGGTGCCGTGCTCACTGTTGCGCTCACAGTCGTCTCGCTGCGTGAACCGCTCGAGCGCGGCGCTGTCGCCCTCGTGCTTGCACGGCCGGTCGGGCGCGGGACTGTCGGCGCGGGCTTGTTCACCGGCGCCGCCGCGGCAGTGACGCTTTTTGTTGTCGTTGCCGGAGTCGTCATCGCCGGCCTCGCGTGGCGCTACTCGTCCGGCCCGGAGGCTGCCGGGGTGTCCGGTTTCACGTGGAGCGGCTATTTCTTCGCGCTCTGGATCGCGTGGCTGCGTCTCTTTGTCATTGCCTCGATGGTCTTTCTCGTTGCCGCCGCCGTCGACTCCACGGCGGTGGCGTTGCTTCTCGGTTTCCTCCTCGTCATCATCGGCGAGGTGCACGGGATCGCCGCCGAGGTATGGGGGCAGGGCGGGGAAGGTGCGGCGGTGACGCTGTTGCTGGCCGCGCTGCGCCTTGTACCGGACCTGCGCTACCTGCAGCCGGACGTTTTTCTCCACGGCGGGGATGTAACGGTGTCCGGGGTCGCTGTGATTTCCCTGTACGGGCTCCTCTTTGCGGCGGGCTACGCGGTCCTCGCCGCTTATGTGTTTCACCGCCGCGCCACCTGACGGGTAAGACACACGATGGTCAGGAACGCGGCAGTATTGTTGGCGGGGCTCCTTCTCATTGGAGGGGCTCTGGTATCGGTGCGGTGGCTTCCGGCCCCGGCAGTTCCAGGCGCGGCGGCGGAAGACCCCACGGCGGCTGTCCTGCGCGGCTTACTCGGAGGCACACGGCAGAGCGTAGCCAATTTTCTCTGGATCCGGGGCTACCTGTATTGGGAGGAGCGGGATACGCCCGGTATGGAAAACGCAAAGTTGTGGGCACTGCGGCTGACTCCGGAAAACAAGGGTTTCTGGAAAAACACGGCGCGTGTCCTTGCCTACGATGTTCCTCACTGGGAGCGGCGTGGCGCGGGCGAGCGGGAGCCGGATACGGCGCTCCCCCCGGCTCCGGTGCGTGCCTTGTTCTTGCTTTCCGTCGCGGAAAGCGTCTTCCCCGATTCCCCGGATTTTCCCGTCGAGCGCGGACTCATTCTCCTCAACGTCATCGGCGACCGCAGGGCAGCGTCAAATGCCTTCCGTGAGGCATGGGAGCGTCCGGGCGCACCCTACTACACGGCCCGCGTCCACGGCGAACTCCTGCGCGCGGAGGGAAAAACCGGGGCTGCCTACCGCTGGTACCGCGAACTCTACCCCAAACTGTCCGACGACAATCCGGCGGCGGCGAAGCCTGTTATCCTCAGGCGCATCCGCGCGCTCGAGGATGAGCTAGGGGTGGGGGTGGACGAACGGTTTGTGCCGTGATGATCGAGCGTTTCCCGGTTCTGCCTCGAACGTATCCGGAAGCCTATGTCCTCTCGAAGAGGAAGTGGCGAAACCGGAGACCTCGGAAATACTAAATGCTGACTCAGTTGCATGCGCGGACCGGGCGAAAAAAAGACGCCGCCCCGCGGAGGGGACGGCGTCGTGGAAGAGGCGCGGAGTGTAAATTCCGTTGGCTGGGGTCGCGCGCTAGAAGCGCATGCGCACGCCGCCGTAGATCGTGTAGCCGCTGCC
This sequence comes from Opitutales bacterium, assembly GCA_020831525.1. Classification (GTDB taxonomy): domain Bacteria; phylum Verrucomicrobiota; class Verrucomicrobiia; order Opitutales; family Oceanipulchritudinaceae; genus SLLG01. Next base: position 19,979 of record JAFIGH010000077.1, on the reverse strand, counting down.
CGCCCGGCGGATGTCGGAGTATTCGTATCCAAGGAAAAGGGCGTATTGCGGGGCGAAGTTGTAGGCACCTTCGATGCCGTAGGACCATGTCTTTGTGCTGTCGTCGGTGTCGTAGTTGTAGTCGATCATCGGCGTGACGTAGAGTTCAGGAGAGACCTCCAGTTCGACCCCGCCGGCGAGTCCGAGGAATCCGGAAGTGTCCCGCACCCCGCCGCTGCGGGCGCGTACGACGCCGCCGTTGGGGGCGAGGAACGGCCGGATGCCGGGGCCGGTTTCGATGAAGAGCGGAACTGTCAGTCCGGCACCGAGGGCGCGCGCGCTGGCACCCCCCTGCGACAGGCGCACGTAGCCGGCGTCGACGCGGAAGTCGATGCCGATGCCTTGGGCGACGTCGAGCGCGGGGAAGTTCACGGCGACGCCGAGACCGTAGCCGTCGGGCCGGAAGTTGCCGTCTTTCGTCTTCACATATCCGATGGAAGCTTCGCCGTAGGACTCGCCGAGGAATCCCTGGCCGGAGAGTGACGAAACAAGGCCGACCATGAGGGTCAGCGCGAGGGTTTTTGCTGTTTTCATGAGTTTGGGTTATTGTTTGGTTATGGCAATTGCCCTGTAAGTAGAGCAGCTTCAAAACGTGGGACTGGTGAGGCAAAAATTCAAGAAAATTCGATGTGGCACACGAAATTCGGTTGCTAACCGGGTAAGAGCGCACGTGCTTTTGCGGGCTTGCCCATGCGGGGGTGAGGCCCTTGGCTGGTTCGCTTATGGACATCAGGTTCCAACCAGCGAAGATGATTGACGAGGCCGTGCGCGCCGCCGCGCGCGGCGTAGAGGGCTTCGGGGAGGATTTTGATCCGCAGGTGCGTCCGGCGGATCCCCGCTTCGGGGATTTCCAGGCCAACGGGGTGCTGCCGCACGCAAAGCGCGCGCGGGCGAATCCACGCGCTCTCGGCTCGGCACTGGTGGAGGCGCTGGAAGCGCGGGCCGCGCTGCCCGGCGACGTGGTAACCTTCGAATTGGCCGGGCCCGGATTCATCAATTTCCGGCTCTCGCCCGCCTATATGGACGCCTGGCTGGCGCGTTTCGGAAGCGAGACCTCGTTCCGCGAAGCGGCGGGCGCGCTCCGCGGCGGCGAGCGTGTGGTGGTGGATTTCAGCTCCCCCAATACGGCGAAGGAGATGCATGTCGGCCACATCCGCTCCACTGTCATCGGCGAGGCCGTGAGCCGAATTCTTGAGTTTTGCGGCGCGGAGGTCACACGCGACAACCATCTCGGCGACTGGGGCACGCAGTTCGGCATGATCATTTGGGCGATCAAGCGGGAGAGATTCGACCTCGACGCGCCCGGCGCGGATCCGGTGGCGGAGCTGGAGCGCCTCTATAAGCTGGGCAATGCCGCTTATAAAGAGAGCGCGGAAAACGCCGACGCCATCCGCGCGGAACTCGTCAAGCTTCAGCGCGGGGACGAAGAGAACCTCCGCATCTGGCAGCGGATTTCGGAGGTGAGTCTGGCGGCTTTTCAAAGAGTCTACGATTTGCTCGGCGTGCGTTTCGACGAGGTTCTCGGCGAGAGTTATTACCGTGACAAGGTGGAGGCCGTGTGGCGCGAGCTGGAGGCGGAGGGGATCGCGGAGGCAAGCGAGGGCGCACTCGTCGTCTTTCATCCGGAGCACCCTCGCTTCAAGAAGCAGCCCTTTATCATCCGCAAGGCCGACGGCGCGAGCAACTACGCCACGACCGATCTCGCCACCGTGGCCGACCGTGTGAAGCGCCTCGCTCCCGACGAGATCCTCTACATCGTCGACGCGCGGCAGAGCGACCACTTTGAGCAGCTCTACCTCACTGTGGAAAAGTGGTTCCGGAAGACCGGGCGCAAGCTGCCTCGCCTGCGCCACCTGAGCTTCGGCACCGTCCTCGGCGAGGACGGCCGGCCGATCAAGACAAAGGAAGGCGGCTCGGTGAAGCTCAAGGACCTCCTGCGCGAGGCGACGGTGCGGGCGCGCGGCGTTGTCGATGAAAAGGCACCGGACCTGCCCGAAGACGAGCGCGCCGCCATCGCGGAATACGTCGGCATCGGCGCCGTGCAGTATGCCGATCTCGCGCAGAACCGCAGCAGCGATTATGTCTTCAGCTGGGAACGCGTTCTCTCCCTTGAGGGAAACACCGCTCCCTATCTTCTCTACGCCGTGGCCCGTATCCACAGCATCTTCCGCAAGGCGGGCGAGGATCCGGCAGGCGCCTTTACCGATGCCTCGCCGCTCGAGACGGAGCGCGAACTGGCCCTCGCACGCAAGCTCATCGGCTTGCCCTCGGCCCTCGAACAAACGCTCGCTGATTACCGTCCGCATAGCCTGTGCGGCTACCTCTACGAGTTGGCGGGCGAGTTCAGCGGCTTCTACAACGCGGAGAAAGTGATTGTCGACGACGCAGCCGTGCGCGCGCGCCGCCTGCGCCTCTGCGCGCGCACCCTCGCCGTCCTTGAAACCGGTCTGCATCTTCTCGGTCTGCGCACGCTATCGCGGATGTAGCGGGCGCGTATCTTGCTTGCCACCGGGGGTGCGGATTCTAGGCTCCGCGGCAAATGAGTGACGCAGGCGAGCAGGGGGAGCCCTTCGAGGTATCGGAACTGGAGAAGTCGTCCGGCTCGGGCTGGATGCTTGGCGCGGGTGCCTTGGTCGTGGCGCTGATCGGGGTCGGCTGTGGCCTCTTCGGGTTCGTGCAGTCGCAGCGTGCTCAGGCAATGGTCGAGGAACTGCGCGCTGAGCAAGCGGCGCGGCCCGATCCGACGGCAGACCTGCGGGAGAGTCTCGACCGCCGCTACGAGGAACTCGACGGGCGCCTTGAGCGCGCCGGCACTGAGCTGGCGCGGATCAACCAGCTCGACCGGCAACTGCGCTCTCTGCGCGACGACTCCCAGCGGGCTTTTGAAACGGTAACGCGCGACGTGCGGACAAACCGCAACGCGATCAACGAAATGACCGGTCGCTTGTCGGAGATTGTGGAGACGCTCGACGAGGTGCGCCGCGCCGCGCCGCGCACGACCGCCCCAGCGCCGCGCGCCGCTAACGACAACAACGGCGAAGAAACGCCTTCGGACGCAGCTGCCGAGGGCGGCGTGCACGTGATCGAAAGCGGCGATACCTTGTCGAGAATCGCGGGCCGCTACGGCATCTCGCTGAGCCGTCTGATGGAGGCGAACCCGGGTGTGAATCCCAACCGTCTCCAGATCGGGCAGCGTATCGTTATTCCGGAGGAGTGAGAAGCGTGCCCTCGCGCTGGCATGTCGAGCGGGATGAGTTTCATGCGGATTGCGGACCGTTCTCCATCCGCAGGCGGCATTGCGTGCATGCGGATGACCGTCGCCGCGGCGACTTCTATATCATCGACGTGGCGGACTGGGTCGTGGCCGTCGCTCTGACACCGGACGGGGAGATCGTTCTCGTGCGGCAGTTCCGCTTCGGTGTGAACGATTTCACATGGGAGTTACCCGCCGGGCTGATCGATCCGGGGGAGACTCCCGCCGCCGCCGCCGTGCGCGAGCTGGAGGAGGAGACGGGTCATGTCGGCCGGGTCGGCCATTCGCTTGGTGTTCTGCACCCCAACCCAGCCCTCCAGGCCAACCGCTGCCATTTCGTGCTCATCCGCGACGCCGTCCCGCACGGAGAGATCGGCGGCGACCCCAACGAAGAGACGGCGGCCCGCACAGTGACGCTGCCGGAGTTCCGTGCGTGGATACGCGAAGGGCGTGTCACGCACGCCCTCGCTGTTGCCGCCGTCGCGTTGCTCGACGACCGCGGAGTCGACTGATGCCCCGCGCGTCAGGAAGCGCGTTTGCGCGCTCCCTTTCTGGCGGCCTTTTTCGTGGCTTTCTTGGCTGCTTTTTTGCCGGCCTTCTTCGCCGCCTTTTTGCCGGCCTTCTTCGCTGCCTTCTTGGCTGCCTTCTTCGGCGCCGGCGCCGGGGCGGAGACGGTCACGGTTTCGGCGGCGGCCTTTGCGGTGGCGCGTTTCGCCATCACGCCCACTGTGCCGGTGGCGTAGAGCGAAACGGTGTCTGCTTTGAAGCCGCGTGGGAGGAGCTTCTGCAGCGCTGAGACAGGAGCCTGAAACGTGTAAACCTCGTTGCTCGGAATGTCGACGAAGACGTGGTCGTTCTTGTGCTCGGGGAGGGTAAAGCGTGCCGGTTGTCCGGGGAGATCCACGCTCACCAACTCGTTGCTCTCCACCATCGAGCGGATGTTGCGGTAGACGGTAGCGATCCCGAGCCGGGGAACCTCTTTGCCCGCCAGCTCGAGAATCTCAAGCGGCGAGAGAGGTCGGCCCGTGGCCTCAAGAGCGGCCCGGATGGCATTACGTTGCTTTGTTTCGCGGAACTGCGTTTGTTTTTTCATATGTCTTGCTGTGTGTCTTTTGGGTGGTTGAATTCAGTGAGATTGCGCTTCTCAAATCAATCGTCCGGATGGCGTTTGTTTTCGTTAGACGTAGCCCTAACATAAAGGACGCAATCACTGTCAATGTTTAACGAGGATCATTTTTCGCTCTCTTTCAACCCCGTGTGTCCGATTTTTTGCCGAATCGTGTCTTCCAGAGGGGCGGGAGTGACAGGCTGGGTGGAGGATTCCGTTGTGCTCCGACGGTCCGGGCGGGGCTTCAGGCGGGTTACTTTGGCCCTTCCGGACTTGCTTTTCCCGGAGAAGTGATATGCCATACCGGTTTCGCATGAATTCGGAAACGTCCAGTGAAGATCCGGAGCCTGACGGTAGTAGGCGTCAGGAGAATTTTCGTGCCTGTGAACTCCGCGCGGCGGAGGGGATTGTTTCGGCGAGATGAGCGCGCTGGTTCTGGTCATTGTCCTGACGCTGGGAGTGTCGGCGTTTTGTTCGCTGCTTGAGGCGTTCATACTCAGCACGACTTCTGCTGAGATCGAGAGCCTGAAGCAGCGCCACGCGCAGGTCGGGGCTCGGCTACAGCGCTTCAAGGACCGCATTGAGCAGTCGACGACGTCGATCCTCACCCTCAACACGGTCGCGAACACAGCGGGCATGTCGCTCGTCGGCGCGGTCACCGTGGCGGTGTTTCCGGGGCGGCCCGACATCCTCGGGTGGGTCACCGTCGGCATGGTGGTGGGCATACTCATTCTTTCTGAGATCCTGCCCAAGAATATCGGCGTGGCATACCGCAAAGTTTTGCAGGTTTACCTCGTTTATCCGCTTTGGATTGTGTGCATCGCCATGGCACCGTTTGCCTGGATCGCTTCCAGGATGCTGCGCAACGTCGTGCGCAATCAGATGCCCAGCCACGAGGAGCAGGAGGAGGAAATCCGGCTGCTCGCCGAGCGCTCCGCGCAGGCCGGCGCCCTCACCGGTAGCGAGCGCGACCTCATCACCAATGCGCTCAGCCTCGATGATGTGAACGTGGCCGAGATCATGACACCGCGCACGGTGACGACCTTTCTCTCCAAAGACCAGACGGTCGGCGAAGTGTGCAAAGATTTCCGGCAGATGCCGTTTTCGCGCATTCCGGTCTACGCGGATGGGTTCGATGAGATCGTGGGTATCGTGAAGCGGCGGGACCTCCTGCAGGCTTACGGGCAAGACAAGGATCACCTCAAGATCGGTGAAGTGATGAAGAAGGCGGTTTTTGTGCCCGAGACGGCGTCGGCGCTCGACGCGCTGCAGCTACTCCTGCGCACGCACAAGAAGCTCGCCGTGGTCGTCGATGAATACGGATCAACGGCGGGTGTCGTGACCTTGGAAGATATTTTCGAGGAACTGATCGGCGAGGAGATCTACGACGAGACCGACCTCGCCGTGGACATGCGCGAACTCGCGAAGAAACGTGCCAAGCACCGCCCCGCTCCGACGCCCGACGCCTCTGATGACGCGGCACCCGCGGAGACCCCGGCGGATACTGCCAACCCCGTCTCCCCCGCGCGCGGCGAGCGCGGTTGAGACCGCTGAAGCGGGATTCGGCCGCCGTCCGATCAACCCCTCTGTTTGTCCTGCCAGAGTTTCTGAACCAGCACCTCCAGCATCTCCGGCATGCGCGGGCCGGGAATAGCAAAAAGGTCCGGGTCGACGATATGAATGCGGTTTTCGCGCACAGCGGGTATCTCCGACCAGAGGGCGTGGCGGGGCAGGCGTTCGAGGCGGCGGCGCAGTGCCTCCCGCTCGCCCGCGGACCGTCCGTCTGTGACGATGAGGATTTCGGGCGCGAGATCGAGAAGCGCCTCCCGCGAGGGCGTGCCCCACTGCTGCGCCAACCGCGCCGTCACGCTTTCGCCGCCGGCGCGTTCGATGAGGTCGCTGATCCACGCGCCCCGGCCCGGGGCAAACCCGGGCGACAGCCCGGAGTCGATGTCGAGCAGGTAGAGCACCCGAGGGGGCGCCGCATCCGCCGGGACTGCCGCCGTCGCATCCGCCACACGCTCCCGAAGTTCGCTGAGCAGGCGCGCCCCCTTTCCCGGGACGCCCGTTACGCGCGCCAGAGTCGCGATGTCCGCAAATACATCATCCATGCTGTCGTGCCGCAGCGCCAGCGTCGTCGTGCGCGGCGGGTTGTGCAGGCGGCGGAAAATAGCGATGTCGGTGTGCGTCGATCCGAGGACAATGTCGGGGCTGAACTCAAGAATTCGTTCAAGATCCGGGGTGTCCATCCGGCCGATGCTACGGCCCATGTGCCGGATTTCCGCCGCTGCCTCCGGATAGTCGCAGTAATCCGTCACCGCCATGAGGTGGTCACCCATGTCCATGGCAAAAAGCATTTGTGTGACACTCGGTGCGAGCGAGATGAACCACCGCGGCTGTCGCTCAACCACGACCTCACGCCCGAAGCCGTCCTCCACCGAGAGGGGATAGTAGCCCTCCGGCGCCGTCTGCTCGTGCCACGGATGGCGCGGACGATCCGAGCGGTCCGGCCGCGGCAGCAGCGACAGCAGCACAATTCCCAGAACAACCCCGATGGCGAAAACTATGACACGTTGGCGCGTCGACATCGCCCCATCCACGGCCACCCGCCGCCGTGTGGCAAGCCGAAGCCAACGTGCGGATCGCCTCCCGCGCTGCCGGGACGGCCACGGGCTTTGTCAAGTAATATAACTCCGGGAAATAAAATTCCGTGTCAAGGTTTATAACTCATCATTGAATCTGCGCATTAAATTTTCCGTAGTTAAGATACTCCGGATTTCGGCGGCGCCGTGCGGCCCGCACCGGTGGCTCTTATTGGCATTTTTGTGCCAATAAGGCTTGCGGACAAGCTCCGTGTGGGTTGGGAGTGGAGGGGATGAAGAAATCGCATTGGAAAACGAGCGTATGGAAAGCGGCGGTTGCCGCGGCGTGCCTGGTTCCGGCCGGGGCGTGGGCCTCGATGGTGGACTTTGGAGATCTCTCGCTGGCGGCGGAGAGCTTCTACAACGGCGCCGACGAAGCGGGTGGATTCACATCGGGGGGCGTGTTTTTCCCGAACGACTACAACAGCATGTGGGATGTGTGGAGCGGATTCGCCTACAGCAACCGCACGACTTCGGAAGTCTCCGCGGTTGATGTATCCTCGGGAAACTTCCTGCCCTATCAATATGAAACGCGGGCGGGCGGAGCGTTCGCCGGTGAAAATTTCGCGGTGGCCTTTATCGGCGGGTCGTTGCGGCTTGATCTGCCGGTCGAACGGCAGGTGCCGCAGAGCATGGCGGTGACCAATGTCCTCTACGCATGGGCTTCAATGACGTATGGTGACTCTTTCGCGAAGCAGTTCACGGGGGCGGACGAAGACTACCTCCGCCTGACGATCCGCGGCTTGGACGCATCGGAGGCGTCACTCGGGGAGGTCGATGTGTGGCTCGCCGATTTCCGTGCGGCGGACGCGGGCGAACACTTCATTCTCGACGAATGGCTCGTGGTCGACCTGACAACGCTCGGCGGCGGCGTGCACAGTCTGGAATTCTCAATGGATTCGAGCGACGTGGGCGACTTTGGTGTGAATACGCCGACCTATTTCGCGATGGACGGACTGGTCGCTATACCGGAGCCGCGTCTCGCGGCGCTGGCGGTTGGGCTCGCCGTGCTGGGCGGGGCCATGGCGCTGCGCCGGCGAAAGGCCTAGGTGATGGCGTACGTCCGGCCATGGCTGTCGGGCCTCTTGCTGGCCACGTGCGGGCCCGTGCTGGTCCTGCCCGGCGACGACTCCGTTCACGAGCTGGCTCCGCAAGTGGTCACGGCGACGCATTTTCCGGTGCCCGCCGCTTCGTATCCGGGCTCGGCCTCGGTGCTCTCGCCCGATGTGCCGGAATTTGCCGGTCTCGCCGACACGCGTGAATTGCTCAGCCGCGCGCCGCACGTGCGCTTCCGCAACGCCGGAGGGTCGCCCGCCGACGCGCAGATCGGTTTGCGCGGATTCGGCGAGGGGGGCGGTGACCGTGTGCTTATCCTTGTCGACGGCCTGCCGCTGAACCGTCCGGACATGGGCGGCGTAAACTGGTTGCAGGTGCCGCTCGGCGCGATTGAGCGGGTGGAGGTGTTGCGCGGCGGGCAGGGCGTGATCTACGGGAGCCGCGCGGTGGCCGGGGTGGTGAAGATCACCACGCGCGGGGCGGGGCGGGGCGGTGTGCTTGACATGATGACGGGGGGTCACGGCCTGCGCCGGGCGGGTGTTCGCGGAGCGGGGGAACCGGGGGCGGTTCGTGTGATCGGCGGAGCGGCCTACCATGCGGAGGACGGCTATCGCGCGAACTCGGCTTTCGACGCCGGATCAGCGTGGGCCTCGGCGGCGGGCGGGGGCGAGGCAACGACTTGGCGGCTCACGGCGGATGTCGCGTCTCTCGCGGCGGAGCGGCCGGGGCCGTTGATCAGCGCCGGGTTTCCGGCGAATCCGCGCGCCTCGATCATGGACGGGCAGGATTTCCGCGAAGACTCGGTGCAAGCAACCGGATTCGTGAGCCACTCCGGTGAGCGGGTGGATGCCGAAGCGGAGACCGTGGTGCGCCGGCGTGCGCGGGAATGGAACCTCAGCGGCGTCCACGCGGACAATGTGAATCGTACGGCCCGTGTCGCGCCCCGGATGCGATTGAAGGGGGATCGGGCGGAGATTGTGGCGGGAATCGACGCGGAGCGGGAGGAGCTGGACTCGCTGCTCTTCGTGCGGCGGGAACGCGTGGCTCCGTTCGGCGACGCCGCGCTTCGGCGCGACATGCTGGCGGGCTACCTCCACGTGAGCCTTGCCGCCCATGAGACTCTCGGTCTCTTCACGGGCCTGCGGGGAGAGACCGTCGGTCTCGACTTCCGCTACGACGAAGGTAACCGGTTCGCGGCGAATCCGGTCCTTGCTCCGGTTGCGGACGGTCGTCGTTCGGACCGCGGCTGGGCGTGGACGGGCGGCGCGGTGTGGCAGCTCTCCGGCAACGGTCGGATGTGGGCCCGAGCCGATCGGTTGCTGCGGCATCCGCTCATGGATGAAATCGCGGCGTACCAAGGCTTTCAGTTGGAAAAGCCTTTCAATGCGGACCTGTCGCCCGAACGCGGATGGCAGGGCGAGCTGGGGGCGGCGTGGGAGGGCCCGTGCTTCCGCATGTCGCTTGCTCTCTTTCAAACGGACCTGCGCGGCGAGATCCTCTTCGACCCGGCGCTCAGCCTCAACACCAATTTCCCGCGCACACGGCGGCGCGGCGTGGAGTGGGACGGAGCGCTCTTTCTCGGTGAGTGGACCTTCGGCGCTCAATACACGGGGGTGGACGCACGCTACCGGGCGGAACCGTACGCCGACCGGCGCGTGTACCTTGTCCCGCCGCATGCCCTCGGGGGCTATGTGTCCTACGGCCGGTCCGGTCCCGTGAACGCGCGTGTCGACGCCCGCTACCAAGCGTCGCAGTACGAGGGGAGCGATTTTTCCAATACACGCGCAAAGCTGCCGTCGCACACCGTTTTCGACGCCTCTCTGTCGTTCCATGTGCGCGAAGGTATGCGGCTGACGCTGGCCCTTCTCAACGCGCTGGACCGCCGCTATGCGACGGTGAAATACCTCGGCAGCTGGTATCCCGAGCCGGGCCGGTCGGCCCGCGCGGGCTTGAGAATCGATTTTTGATCATGACGAAATCTCATTATTTCCGTTCGTTCCTTACCGCCTTTTCCCTGTCTCTTGTCGCTTCACCGGCCGCGGTCGGCGACGGCGGACCGTTTCCGCCGCACGCCGGCCAGCCGGGGTCGACTGCCGTGGCACTCGGCGATCACCGTATCGTGGCTTGGGCGGAGCGCATGGTTTCGGTCGAGTGGGGCGAGGACCTGAGCGAGGAGTGGAAAGCGCCGGAGCGCGCCCTCGGCCCGGCTTCAGGCAATATTGTCGATGTTGTTTCGCTCGGCCGCGGCGGACGGATCACCTATGAGATGGCATTGCCCGTCATCGACCGGGCGGGGCCGGACTTCGCGGTCTTCGGAAACTCGCACAACGATTTCTTCCTTGAGCTGGCCTTCGTCGAAGTGTCGAGCGACGGCGAACACTTCGTGCGTTTTCCGAACTCGTCGCTCACGAAGCATCCGGTGCCGGCCTTCGGGAGCGTGGATCCGACGATGATCGACGGCTTCGCGGGCAAATACCGCGCGGGCCATGCCGTTCCCTTTGATCTCGCCGACCTGCGGGGCGAGCCGGGGGCGGAGTATCTGGATTTCGACGACGTGCGTTACATCCGCCTCGTCGATGTCGTCGGCGGCACGGACGAGCGGTTCACGAGTCTGCCGCAGAGCCGCGACAGCGAGGGGCGTCCGGTCTACGATCCATTCCCCACCGTAGCCTCAGCGGGCTTCGATTTGGACGGAATCGCTGTCTTCCACTCCGAGCTGCGCGCCGAGCCCGGGCCCGGCGGCATCACCCTCCGCTGGCGCGCGCAACCGGGAGCATCAACCCGTGTGCTTCGCTCCACTGATCTGCGGGAGTGGTCCGTTTATGACACGTCGCCACCCGCTGAAGCCGCTGAGCACCTGTGGCTCGCTCCGATCGGGGCCGAGGAGCGGGTTTTCTTCGTCGTTGCGCCGGTGTGGTGAGGTTGATGCCGGGCTTGCGGGAGCGGCAGGCCGCGGATCGGAATTCTCCGAATCAAGGAATACGTTCGTTGGGCGAGGTCGGGTCGCGGTAGGCGAGGGGCGGACCGAGGACTTCGCGGAAGAGGACGGCTTTCTGTGCGCCGGCGGGATCGGAGAGGAGGCGGATGAGGTCTGCGCGGTAACGCGCGGGGGACATGTCGGAGATTTCCCACGAAAAGTCGGGGGCGGCGGCCCCGCGGTTTTCTCCCCAGCTCTGTCCTTGGCGCATGATGTCCCGCGCTTTGCGATGAGCGGCTTCGCGCTCGCGGCGGGCGGCGGCAAGGCGTTCGCGCTGCTTGGAGAGCTCTTTGTGCACAGCTGCCGTGGGATCGTCGGCCGACGCTTGCGCGGCAGACGGGGTGAGTTCGCGGCGGCTTGTCTCCGCGGCAGGCCGGCGGCTGCTTTCCAGTTCGCGGCGCGAGGCAGCCGCCGGTGCGCGGCGCTGCTCGTGCTCAGGACGGTTGGGATCGTATCGCGGGGGCGTGCTCTCGGAGAGCCCGCGATGGGCGGGGGCCTCTGTCTGTTGGCGTTCGGCGATCTTGCGCTGGATTTCCTCGCGGATCTGGCGCGCGCGCGATTCCTGTTCGGTTTCCTGCTGTCGTTCAGCGGGACTGGCGGAGGACTGCTGGGACGGCTTCTTCTTGTCCTTCTTTTTCCCGGAGCCGAGGATTTGGCTGAGGGCGTAGAGGAGGATGAACACCAAGGGGATGAGGGCCTCCCAATCGAAGCCGCCCTGTGCGAGCCAGAGGAAACTGCCTGCCGTGAGGATCATGAAGACTGGGGCGGGCCGGAGTGACACCGGACCCGCCCCGGGAAATGACTATTTCTTGATTTCGCCCTGACCGGAGGACTGCGACGGATCGGCGATGGACTTGCGCATGTCGGTGTCGCTTTCGATGTTTTTGAGGCGCATGTAGTCCATGACCCCGAGGTTGCCCTCGCGGAGAGCCTCGGCCATGGCGAGCGGCACCTGGGCCTGGGCTTCGACGACTTTGGCCTGCATCTCCTGGACGCGGGCCTTCATTTCCTGCTCGAGGGCGACGGCGGCGGCACGGCGGATTTCCGCCTGGGCCTGGGCCATATTCTTGTTCGCCTCGGCCTGAGCTTCCTGCAGTTGCGCGCCGACGTTTTCGCCCACGTCGACGTCGGCGATGTCGATGGAAAGGATTTCAAAGGCGGTCCCGGTGTCGAGGCCGCGGTTGAGGACGGTGCGTGAAATGGAGTCGGGGTTTTCGAGAACCCACTTGTAGCTTTCGGCTGAGCCGATGGTGGTTACGATACCCTCGCCGACGCGCGCGATGATTGTTTCTTCCTGCGCACTGCCCACGTAATGGTCGAGATTGGAACGGACGGTGACACGGGCCTTCACCTTCACTTGGATGCCGTCTTTGGCAACACCGTCGATTGTCGAGCGGCCCGCCTTCGGATTGGGGCAGTCGATCACCTTGGGATTGATTGAGGTGCGCACCGCCTCGATCATTGACTTTTCCGTGCCTTTGGTGGCGAGGTCGATGGCGCAGGCGCGGTCGAAATCGAGCCGGATGCCCGCCTTGTCGGCGTTTATGAGGCCGGAGACCGTCTGCACGACGTCACCACCCGCAAGATAGTGCGTCTCAATCTGGTCGCTCGTCAGGTTGAGCCCCGCCTTCACGGCCATGATGCGCGCGTCGACGATCAACTTGTAGGGGACTCCGCGCAACCGCATGAAGACAAGGTTCAGGAGACCCACTTTCGCACCTGACACAAGGGCGCGGACGTAGGTCGTAATGAACGAGAAGATGATGATGAGGATGACAATCGCGGCAATCGCGGCCAACGCGATGACGACCGTCCAAAACGGTGATACTTGGGCAATGAGCGCGTTCATGGTCATATATGGGAAACCTTCGGAGATCCCCGCCACCGCGGCGAGGATCGCTATTTTCAATTGTAGCTAAAGGACGTCGCCGCTGCGTGCAACGGATTATTCCTCTTTTTTCTCCACGAGGAGGCGGAAGGCATCGCGCTCGACGACCTTGACCGTCGCTCCCGTTTCGAGAAAACCGCTGCGTGACCGCGCCTCGTAGCGGTGCCCGTTGACGCGGACAGCGCCGCTGGGGGTCATGCGGGTGAGGACGACACCGTCGGCGCCGACGAGGGTGTCTGCGCCTTCGTTGACGTTGCTCTCACCTGGCACCGACCCGCTGAGGAAGATATTTTTTCCCATCGCCGTCTTCGGCAGAATCTTGAACTGGAAGACGAAGAACGCGAGGGCGAAGACGAGGCACCCGACGAGGACGAGCAGAGCGGCGACCGCGCCGAATTCTTCGAAAGTCAGGTAGACTCCGGCGAGCATGAGAACGCCGCCGAGAACGCCGAGAACGCCGCCCGGCAGGATGATTTCCAGAGAGAAAAGGATTACGGCGAGGAAGAGAACGATGAGGATCGTGGTCATTGTTCGGGTTTTCGGTCCACAAGGAGGTAGAAATTGCGGTAACCAGTAACAATGACGCGCTCGCCCTTGTCGAGCGTCCCGTACTCGCTGCCCGCCTCGAACCGTTCGCCGTTGAACTCGACTGTGCCGTTGGGCCGCAGGGGCGTGATGACCACACCCTCCTCGCCGACATCGGGCAGCCGTGACGAAGAACTGGTGCCGCCGCCCGCCGTGACGGGGTTGGCCTGCGCCGAAGCCGTCTGCAGGGCGATGCGCTTGAGCACCCAGCTCTCGGGGAGGAACTTCCACAAGACGGCGATCCCCACCGAGGTGATGATCAGCGACAAGCTGAACTTGATCATCGGATCGACAAAGGCCTCGGGCTCAATGCGCACGCCGCCGTCGCCCGTGGGCCAGAGATCGGCCATGGACCAGAGGATCGATCCGACAATGAGGGCCAGCCCGGCGGAGAGGGCGACAAAGGTGCCCGGGAAGAGAAAGATCTCGATGACAACGAGGGCCACCCCGAGGAAGAAAAAGATGAGGACTTCGTTGCCGGCCAGTCCGGCCACGTGATTGCTGAGGAAGACGATCACAATCAGCGTGATGCCGACCGCACCGAACACACCGAACCCGGGCGTCTTAAACTCTATGAATAGCGCAAGGAATCCGATCCCGATGAGGATGGGCGCGATCATGTCCATGAACTTCGCCAACTCCTCGGACCATGTGATCTCGAACGAGCGTTTCTCCCAATTACCCTCGCCGAAGCGTTGGTCGAGGAGTTCTTCCACGGAAGCGGCGATGCCCTCGCCGAAAAGCGGGGTGGGCGGATCGCCGAATTCGCGCAGGGCCTCCTCGGCGGTGAGGCTGAGGAGGCTGCCCTCCGGGCTCAGCACCTCGCCGTCGATGACCAGCTCGAAGTTCGGGTCCATCATCGCGCGCATGACGTCCGCCTTATAGGGATGCTCATCGGCGATAGCGCGCATCTTGGCCTGCACATAGCTCTCGAACTTGCGCCGCATGCCCTCCGGTATCTCCTGACCGCCCGCCGCGACGGCCTCCGCCGCACCGATGATCCCGCGCGGCGCGTACCAAATTTCGTTGGCCGCAAAGGCGATAAAAGCACCGGCCGAAATCGCCTCCCGGTTCACGTAGGCAATCGTCAACCCTTGGAAATCGGCGGTGCGCTCCATGATGTCGAGCATCACGTTGCCGTAGCCTCCGGGCGTATCGATATCGAGGATGACAGCGTCGATGCCCTCGTCGATTGCCTCCTTGTAGCCGCGCCGCAGGATGTATTGGTTGGGGCGTGAAATCACGTCGTGGATGGGAATCACGAACACCTTCACCGGCTCTTCCCGCGCGAGTGTCTCAGCGCCGTTCGCCGCATCCGCAGGCGCGGAATCCGCCGCAGCGGGCTCCCCGGCTTCCTCCGCGGCAGGCGCCTCATTGGCATTCGGCGCATCCGCTTCGGCGCGCTCATCCTCGGCGGACGGCTCCGCGCGGTCACGCTCGGCACCCCGCTTCAACTGGTCCACAGGGCTCTGCCCAAGGAGCAGCGCGAGAAATCCCAGCGCGATCAAAGCGACGCCAACTCGACTGAAAAAGCCTCCACGCATATCTGAAACGCTGCCTGCGAAATCCGGAACACGCAAGATTCCTCCACCGAATTCTTTGCGGCGGCTCACCGGCCCGCAAACTTGCACCCCCTGTAAATAGCCTCCAACGTCGCCCTCCGTAAATTGCCTGCCGCATCCCACATGATTATCCTCCACACAGCGTTGGCCGCGGAAGCGAGGCCGCTGATCCGCCGTCTCGGCCTCAAACCGGGGCCGGGAGCGCCCGCGCCGCGTCTCATGGTGGGGGACGGCACTGCGCTCGTCGTGTCCGGCACGGGCCGGGTGCGCGCGGCGGCCGCCGTGGCTGCGGCATGGACACGCCTCGACGCGACGGGCCATGCGCCGAGTGCCATTCTCAACACGGGTCTATGCGGGGCTGCGGACAGTGGCAGGCACCCGCGCGGGAGCGTCTTTGTCATCAACGCCTGCACCGACACCACCTGCGGACGCCGTTACTACCCGGACATTCTCCTCCGGCACAGCCTTCCCGAAGCCGGTCTGCACACGTTCGACAAGGTTATCCACTCTCCGGAAGAGGCTCGGAGCGGAGTGCGGACCGCGCCCGAGCTTGTCGACATGGAGGCGGCGGGAGTCTTCGAGGCGGGAACACTCTTCCTCCCGGCATCGCACGTGCATGCTCTGAAAATCGTCGGCGACGCGCTGACTGACGCCCGCTTCGTCACTGCCGCGGACGTTGAGTCGCTCATCGACGACGCAATCGAATCTATCACCGCCTTCGCCGCCGCCCTCCGCGCCTTCGCCGCCAGCAGCGAAAAATCGGGGCGTGTCCTCGACGAAAGCGAGGAGCGCGCGCTGGGCGAAGCAATGGATGCCCTTCGGCTGACAGCCACGCAGCGCGCCCGCCTCAGCGCCGCTGCCCGCCACTACCGGCTCCTGCATGACGCACCGCCCTCCCCGGTGCTTGCGGCCTTCGCCGCCCGTCCGCCGAAGAGCAAAAACGAACGCGCCCAAGCCCTTGACCGTCTCCTCCATGCCCTCAACGGAGTATAGACCACCCCGCCCATTCTCGCGGATTTACGTTGAAGACGCCGCGCGGGACCACCCGGAAACCGCGCGTGTGCTCCGTCGTTTCTCCCGAAGCCGAACCGTACCAATCTCCCACTACAAAGACATATTCAACCGGCCACGTCAGGAATGGCGCGCACAGAAAGAGTCCCCGGCCCTTATACTTGCGGCGCGGCACGGCGAGTTCCTCTACGATGCCTCCGCCTACACTCCGACCTTCGGACACAAACGTTTTCACTACAACGCCCTCGCTCTCAACTGCGTCTACGACTGCGCCTACTGCTACCTCCAGGGCATGTTCCCTTCCGCGCACATCGTCCTCTTCGTAAACATCGAAGACTACTTCGCCGCGACGGAGGCCGCCCTCGCCGAAGGGCCGCTCTACCTCGCCCTCTCCTATGACACCGACCTGCCCGCCCTTGAGCACATCATCCCCTACACCCGCCGCTGGATTGAATTTACGCGGACGCGGCCCGGCCTCACCGTCGAAATCCGGACCAAGAGCGCATCGTTCAACCGCTTCGCCGACATCACTCCCACGGACAACGCCGTGCTCGCATGGACCCTCTCGCCCGCCTCCGTCGCGGCCCGTTACGAAGCCAAAACACCGCCGCCCGCGCAGCGTCTGCGCGCCGCCGCCAAGGCGCTTGAGGCGGGCTGGCGCGTGCGCCTCTGCATCGACCCCGTCCTCCGCGTCCCCGGTTGGGAGAACGCCTACACCGCGCTCGTCGACGAGATCGCGGAGGCGCTCGACGCCGGAAAGCTTGAGGACGTCAGTCTCGGCGTCTTTCGTATCAACCGCGACTACCTCAAACACATGAAACGACGCGCCGCTCCGACAGACGTTCTCTACCACCCCTACGAAAAGAGGAGTGCTCTCGCCACCTACACAGCCGAAGAACACAAGTCCATGACCAGCCTGCTCCGCTCCTGCTTCGCCCGCCACATCCCCGCCGACAGAATCCACATTGTATGAACAAGCCCAGTGCTATCGTCACCGGCGCCTCCTCGGGCATCGGCAAAGCCGTTGCGGATCGCCTCCTCGCACTCGGCTACCATGTCACTGCGCTCGCCCGTTGGAGCGACGGCTTACCGCCGCCCGGCGAAGGCTTGCACCCGGTCATGATCGACCTCGCGAATCAGGGCGGGATCCGCGCTGTCATCGAACCATTGCTGCGCGATCTTCCCGAAGGTCTCGATGCCCTCGTCAACGCCGCCGGTTTCGGACGCTTCGATCCGCACCGCAGCATTGACCCGGACGCCATCGCCGCGATGACCGCCGTAAACCTCACCGCCCCGATGATCCTCTCCCGCCTCTGCCTCCCCGCTCTCGAGGAGAAACAAGGTAAGATTCTCAATATCGCCTCGGTTACGGCACGCCACCTCGGTAAACGCGGTGCCGCCTACGCCGGCGCCAAAGCCGGTCTGCTGCACTTCGGGCGCAATCTATTTGAAGAGGTCCGCAAATCCGGCGTCAGCGTATGTACACTCCTGCCTGACCTCACGGACACGCCGTTTTACGACACGCTCGATTTTGCTCCAACTGCGGGTGCCGATACCGCACTCGGCGTGGATTTCGTGGCCAACGCCGCCGAGCACATTCTCACCGCCCCGCCGGGATCCGTCATAGAGGAAATCACGCTGCGGCCTCAACGACTTAGGATCGAAAAGTGCTCGTCCAAACTGCGCCGTCCCGCGCCGACCGCCGAATGACGCCGCCCGTGCCACGCAGCGGACAACCTGCGGTGAGACCCTACCGGGGTCGCATTGCACCGAGTCCCACGGGCTGGCTCCACGCCGGGCACGCGCGCACATTCACCGTCGCATGGCGGCGGGCGAATGCCGCCGGGGGTACGTGCATCCTCCGTATGGAAGACTTGGATACAGCGCGTTGTAAGCCGGTGTATGCTGAAGCCGTCTACGACGACCTGCGCTGGCTCGGTCTCAATTGGGAGGAGGGTCCGGACACCGGCGGTCCCCACGCCCCCTACGTCCAGAGTGAGCGCGGGGAAATTTACCGCACGTGGTGGAACGCACTGCGCGACAGCGGGTGCATATACCCGAGCCCGCATTCCCGCAAGGACGTGCGCGAAGCGCTGTCAGCCCCGCACGGCGACAGCGGCGAAGCGGTGTTTCCCGCTCGCCTGCGGCCCCCGCCCGGCGCCCGGGGCGGCCGTACGGCCACCCGTGCCGGAAACTGGCGCGTCCGCGGGCCCGACGACCGGGCAATCCGCTTCACCGACGGTTGCCGCGGCGATACGGAGTACACCGCGGGCCGTGACTTCGGCGACTTCATCGTCTGGCGTAAAGACGGGTATCCTTCCTATGAGTTCGCTGTGGTCGTCGATGACCACCTTATGGGTATTACAGAAGTCGTGCGCGGCGAGGACCTCCTGCTTTCCACCGCGCGGCAACAGCTCCTCTACGAAGCTTTCGGATGGTCCGCCCCGGCCTGGTACCACTGTACACTCGTCCGCGATGCAGATGGACGGCGTCTTGCAAAGCGGACCGACGCCCGGTCGCTCCGCGCCATGCGGCTGGCGGGTGTCGACCCGGTGCGCCTCTGCGGGAGGCTATTCGCGTCGCAAAGATGAGTATTTGCGACAAAGACAGTTTAAATTCAACCGTTTGCGCAACTTCGCGCGTTTTTTCCGTTTGTCCTTATAGGCTGTTCGGTGAATGCAATTCTTCCCCGCGGACATGGATCCGCGCAGTTTGATGATGAAAGAAAACCCAAAACCAGAAGCAATTTATTCCCTCGGCGCGGGTGCCTTCCGTATGATCTACAGCGAGTCTGAGCAAGCACAGATCGCGGAGATGTTCGGCTCGCCGCCGCCGCTTGTCCTGCCTCAGGAAATCGGTGCGACCAGCCACGACCTGAGCGGCGTGCGCTTCCTCTTTTCGGGATGGGGCTCGCCTCCCGCGGACGACAAGCTCTTCGCCGCGCTGCCGAGCCTCGAACTGATACTCTACGGGGCAGGCGCGACAGACCACCTCACCACAGACAGACTGAAGAACAGCCGCGTCCGCTTGACCAGCGCCATCGCCATCAATGCGATACCAGTCGCGGAATTCACTTTCGCCTGTATCATCTTCGGCTTGAAGAACGTCGTCCACCTAGCCGCGCGGCGATACGGTCGGCGCACCTACGACAGTTCGGGTCTGCCCCCTTTCCGGGGTGCCTACCGCACCCGCGTCGGACTCGTCTCCCTCGGTTACATCGGGCGCCTCGTGGCAGAGAAACTGCGCTCCGTCGATGTCGAACTTGTCGCCTACGATCCGTTTGTTTCGCCCGATGCCGCCGCCCGGTCCGGAGCCAAACTTGTAGGCCTCGATGAGTTGTTTGCATCGTGCGACGTAGTGAGCCTCCACACCCCGCTCAACGAGAAAACCAAAGGCATGTTCACTCGCGGGCTCTTCGACCGGATGAAAGAGGGCGCAACCCTTATCAACACCGCCCGTGCCCGCCTTATCCGCGCCGGCGATCTCGAAGCATTTCTCACCGCCCGCCCCGACGTGCAGGCGTTCATCGATGTCACTTACCCCGAGCCATTGCCCGAAGACTCGCCCCTCTGGGACCTGCCCAACACCTTCCTCACACCGCACATCGCCGGAAGCTTCGGCAACGAGTGCTACCGCATGGGGCGCGCCATGATCGGCGAATGCAAACGCTACCTCGCCCGCGAACCCCTCGAATACGAAGTGCCCCTGCGCTGATTCCGTCGTATCAGCGCCCCGCCTAACGAACGATTGACAGACGCTAAAATCTCTGAGATTATTTATTTATTATGGGAGATAAAAGACTAAAGTCAGATGAAATCGCCGTCTATCATGTCTATACCCGCATTGTGCACAGGCGCC
>JAFIGH010000076.1 GCA_020831525.1 Opitutales bacterium | reverse complement strand
GGGGGGGGGGGGGGGGGGCGCCCCCCCCCCCGGCCACGGAAAAGGGTGCCGTCCGATGCCGCACCGTGAATGAACACCGTGAATGAACGTTTCCCCGATCTCCACGCCGCTCGCAGTCGGCTTCGTTGTGGTCGCGGCTTCATTGTGCTTTGTCCAGATAAAGGAGGGCCTGGATTACGCCCCTCCGCTGCTTTTCGCCGCACTGCGGACCCTTCTGGCCGGAATCGTAATCTTGACGGCAACCGTCCTCCTTCAGGGCCGGGTCTTCCCCGCCCCGCTGAGGTTTGCATGGATCGTTCCGCTCGGTCTCTTCGCCACGACCCTGACCTTCGGCTCAATGTTCCTGGCACCTGTCTTCGCGTCGGCAGGACTGGCGTCCGTTCTGGGAAATCTTCAGCCGTTGGTCCTACTGGTCCTGGCGGCGTTTTTTCTCAACGAACGCATTACCCGAGGCAAGCTGACCGCGCTGTTTCTTGGCGTCGGAGGCATACTTTTCCTGTTTTGGAACCAACTCGGTTCCGGCGCGGCCGACGCATTCACCGGCGCGTCCCTGGCCCTTGTCTCTTCCACAAGCGCCGCCGTCGGGTCTGTAATCGTGAAACGCATGCAGCCCGGGCGGGATCTGCTGCCGGTTGTCGGCTGGCAACTCATTTTTGGTTCCATGGTCCTTCTGGGCATCTCGCTTCTGTGGGAGACAGGAGGCATCGTTTGGACTTTCGCGTTCATTCGCATTCTCTTCTTCCTGAGCTTCTTCGAAACCGCCTTGGGCACGCTGGCGTGGTTCTGGCTGCTCCAGAGAAACGAAGCGGGGCGGCTCGGGCAGGCACTTTTCCTGATCCCCGCCCTCGGTGTGGTCTTCGCCGTTGTGTTGCGGGGCGAATCCCCGGCGGTGTATCAATGGATCGGGATGGGCGTCATCCTCGCAGGGGTCGCAGCGGCGGGGCTGGAGCCCATGATGAAGAAGCAGGCGCTCCGCGTGTAGTAACCCGATGCCACCGTTTGAAACCCTGTGCAGGCTGCGACATCATAGGCTAAAAAAACAGCCGGACAAAAAACCTCACTCACCATGAACCCACGCAAGATCACCATCAACGTTGCCGACATGGGCAGCGACCACTGCGCCGGCATCGTGCGCAAATCGCTCGAACGTCTTGAAGGCATCGAAACAATAGAAACCAACAGCGCCCGCAAGAAAGTCATCGTCACCGCCTCGGACGAAAGCGTTACCGCAGACACACTCCGGCAGGCGATTGAGCGGGCCGGGTACGAGGCGGGTGCGGTCACCACCGAGGGCG
The DNA here is from genome assembly GCA_020831525.1 of Opitutales bacterium. Taxonomy (GTDB): domain Bacteria; phylum Verrucomicrobiota; class Verrucomicrobiia; order Opitutales; family Oceanipulchritudinaceae; genus SLLG01. The sequence continues at coordinate 25,312 of JAFIGH010000076.1, read as the reverse complement.
AATCGCTGTTCTGGCTGACTGTCCCCGGCATGGGCAGCGATCATTGCGCCGGCATTGTCCGCGATTCGCTGCAGCGTCACGATTCCGTAGTGGATGTGCAAATACGCCTGTCCCGCCACCGCGTGGGAGTGCAGGTCGCTGACGACGCACTGACGGCGGCCGATCTGAAGAAGATCGTGGAAAAGGCGGGTTACGAGGTCAGCGATGTGATCGAGGAAGGCGAGGATTCCGACGAAGACGCCTCGGAAGAAGCCTACTTGTCCAATGCCAGGAAGCATCTCTGGATGGCGATGATCCCGGCGATTGCGATAATGGGGCTGATGATGCCCCACATGTTCTGGAAGCCCGTTCCGGGATACCTCTTCTGGATCGCGCTTCTGGCGGTCCCCACCGTTTTCGTCGCGGGCTGGGAAACCCACCGGTCCGCCTGGCGTTCGCTCACCAACCGCACCGCCAACATGGACGTGCTCATCAGCATGGGCAGTCTGCCGCCCTATTTCATTGGGCTGGCGGGATTCTTTACCCCGATGACGTCCTTCATCGAAATGGCCGCGACCATCATGGCTTTCCACCTGCTCGGGCGCTACCTTGAGACCCGCGCCAAGGGCCGGGCCTCCCAGGCGATCCGGAAGTTGCTCCACCTCGGTGCCAAAACGGCCCGTGTGGAGCGCGACGGCGGGGAAACGGAGGTTTCGGTCAAGGAACTGCGACCCGGAGACGTGATGATTATCCGCCCCGGAGAAAAAATCCCCACCGACGGCGATGTCGTGGAGGGCAACAGTCACATCGATGAATCGCTCGCCACCGGAGAATCGGTTCCGGTGGAAAAACAACCCGGCGACACCGTTCTGGGCGCGACGATCAACAAAGAGGGCCGCCTCAAGGTCAAGGCGACGAAAGTGGGCAAGGACACGTTTCTCTCGCAGGTCGTCAAACTGGTCGAAGAAGCACAGGGCTCGAAAGTCCCGGTCCAGGAACTGGCCGATAAGATCACGGGCTACTTCGTGCCGGTGGTCCTGGTCATCTCGCTGGCCAGCTTTCTGGTTTGGTGGCTTGCCCCCGGCCCGTTCATTCCGATCCTCGAATGGGGGGCGGGGGTTCTCCCGTGGGTCAACCCCGAACTCGCTCCCCTCCTGCTCGCCGTCCTCGCGGCGATCGCCGTATTGGTGATCTCCTGCCCATGCGCCCTCGGTCTGGCCACGCCCACCGCCCTCATGGTGGGATCCGGCATGGGCGCCGAGCGGGGCATCCTGATTCGCTCCGGAGAGGCCATCCAGACCTTCAGAAACGTCCGCCGGATCATTCTGGACAAGACGGGAACCATCACCACGGGCGAACCGGCGTTGACCGATGTCGTCGCCGCCGACGGCTTTTCCGAAGACGAGGTGCTCCGGGCGGCCGCCTCGATTGAGGACGCCTCCGAACATCCCCTTGCGCAGGCCATCGTGCGGGGAGCAAAGGACAAAGACATCGGGATTGAACCGGTCGAAGACTTCAAGGCACTTACCGCCCGGGGGGTCGAAGGAACGGTTGACGGCACCCGTGTGCGGGTGGGAACCAGAAAGCTCCTCGAGGAAAACGGACTCGATCCATCGGGTCTCGAAGAGGCCATGGCGCGCCTCGAAAACCAAGGCAAGACCGCCATGCTGGTGGCGGTCGACGACCGGCCCGCCGGCATTGTCGCCGTTGCCGATACCCTGAAGGAATCATCGAAGGCGGCCGTCGCGGCGCTTCGGGAGATGGGGATTGTCTCGATCATGGTCACCGGCGACAACGAGCGCACTGCCCGTCATGTGGCCGGGCAAGTCGGAATCGATGACGTTCGTGCGGGCGTGATGCCCGAGGGCAAGGTCGATGTTGTCAAAGCACTGCAGACGGAATTCCCCGGCCGCGTCGCCATGGTGGGCGACGGGATCAACGACGCCGCGGCCCTCAAGCAGGCCGACGTCGGCATCGCCATCGGCGCCGGAGCGGATGTCACCATCGAGGCGGCTGACGTTACCCTTGTCACCGGCGACCTGATAAAGGTGGTCGAAGCGGTCAGGCTCTCCCGCGCCACGTTCCGCAAAATCCTCCAGAACCTCTTCTGGGCCTGGATCTACAACATCGTCGCCATCCCGGTCGCCGCCGTCGGGCTCCTGCACCCGATGATCGGCGTCATTGCCATGACCGCCAGCTCGCTCAGCGTCGTCGGGAATTCCCTTCTCTTGAAGAGGGCCGGGATCGACGTAAAGCGGAAATAGTCGCGGATTTCGTCGCTCGGTTCCTGCCTTGAACGGGTCATGAACCGCACCGTTACCCTCGCGGGAAGCCGTTCCCGCTCGGCTTTGCCCGCGGCGTTGGGAGACTGGCTTGCGGCTGGCTTTTCCATACATGCGGATGCTTCCCGGCGTATTCGGTCTGACCAAGGTGTACAGAGCCTCACGTTCCGGCCCTCGATAAGAGCACTGTCGTCTTCCCGATCAGGCAACGATGCCCGCCTCTAACGATCCGCCGTAGACCGTCACGGCCCCTCCTGACCGTCGGCATGCACATCATTGGTTAATCGAGGCGCGCAAGCGACCTAACAATCACGGTCATCGGCGTGCGCGACACGCCCCGATCCCCGGCAACATCCAATCCTTCTGCCCCCTCAATGTTGGGGACAAATCCCCCGTTTGAGGGACAACTCTCTCCGCCTCCGAAAAAAAATCGAAAAAAATTTTCCGCCCCGCAGACCGCTGAATAAGCGGCTCGGGGCGTTTTTGTCGATTTGTAAAAAGAGGGACAAAACGACATGTCGCCATAGGGGGGTATGAACTCGCACACAGACACCACCACACCTCCCGAAACACCGTCCGTCCCCTCCAAACTCGTCGACGCGCACGGTCTCCTCAAAGCCCTCTTTGACGAGGAGTCCCGTCCCTCCCTCCGCTGGCTGCGTAAGATGCAGGCGCAGCGCCGCATTCCGTATATCAAAATTTCCCGCATCGTCCGCTTTGACGTCGACGAGGTCCGCACCGCCCTTGCGGAGAATTCCACCGTCCGCGCCCGTATCCCGCAGCGTTCCGCCGAGTGCCGGTCGAGGCGCCGCCGGCTCCTGTCCTGACCCTGTCGTAGGCCCGCAAAACGCGCCCCCACCCGAGACCGATCCGATGACACCAGACGCCATCCGGGCCATCATCCGCGAGGAACTCGCCCGCGCTACCGCGCCCGTGATCTCCACGGAAGACGCCGCCGCGCTCGCCGGACTCGCCAGCCCCGACCGCTTCCGCCGCTGGGCGAAATCCCACCGCATCCGCCCGCTCTCCCGCGGGCGCTGGGTGCGGCAACACATTGAGGCCGCCATCACCCGCGAAGCCGCTGCCCGCAACCGCGTCACCCTACGACGCACTTCGCTTCGTCCCGGCGACCGCCCCGAGCCCGCCAACCTTTCGCACCTCAAGCGAGGTAATCGATAACATAAACCCAGCAATAGAAAGAACCATGATACTGAGTGAAAAATCCTCCGGCAGCTTCACACCCTGCCCCGAATACACCGGCCGCGCCGTCTGTGTCGACGTCACGCCCCTCGAAAAGCAGCACTCCAGCTACGGCGAGCGCGACATCTTCAAAATCGTCTTCGAGGTCGACCTTGACCGCGACGACGAAGACAAAAGCCGCTTCTGCGTCTGGTCGCGCCCGTTCACACCCAGCCTCAACGAGAAGGCCAACCTCCGCAAATTCATCCGCCAGTGGTTCGGGCGCGAACTCACCGCCCAAGAGCTGAAGGAATTCGACACCGAAGACCTCATCGGCAAGCCCGCCTACCTCGTTGTCATCCACGAAGAAGCCGATAACGGCAACGTCTACGCCAACATCGCCGCTATCAAGCCGCACCGCGAGGCCGACGGAGAACCCCTCAAGCCCTCCGGCAAGTTCGTCCGCAAGAAGGACCGCGAGCAAAAGCCTAAGGACGGCAAGGGCGCCGCCTCCAGCTACCGCCGCGCCGAAGATCCCGGCGAAGACTCCGGTCGCGAAGACTGGATGGGCACCGTTGTCCACGTCGGCAAGCACGCCGGTGTGCAGCTCGGCGACCTCGACGAGGAAGCCGTCGACGCCCTTCTCCGCAACTGGGTCCCGGTCTACGAGAAAATGGACAAGCCGCGTGCCGCCGACAAGCGCCTCTTCAATGCGCTCTCCGCCGCCCGCGAAGCACTCGCCGCCGCTCCGCCCCCGTCCGACGGCGAGGTTCCCTATTAAGCCACCCATCACCCATCACCAATCACCCATCAACAATCAGCCATCACCCATCACCACGCCATGAAAACACCTGTAATCTTCGACATCGAAACCGGCCCCGAAGACGCCAAGACCCTCGCGCTCTTCGAGCCTGAATTCTCCGCTCCGGCGAACTACAAAGATCCCGCCAAAATCGAAGCCAAGATCGCCGAGCAGCGCGACTCATGGGCACAGTCCGCCGCCCTCCATGCCACAACCGGGCGCATCCTCGCCCTCGGCTACACCATGGACGGCACGAACATCGAGATTCTCACCGAGGACCAGCCCGGCGGCGAGGCCCAGCTCATCAAGAAGTTCTGGCGTCTCGCATGCCCGTCCGGGGCATGGCGCACCTTGATCGGCTTCAACAGCAACCGCTTTGACCTGCCGTTCTTGGTCCGGCGCGCCATCAAGCTCGGTGTCCGCCCGCCGCACGGTCTCCTCAAGGGCCGCTACCTGCACCCGTGCTTCATCGATTTGATGGACCAATGGCGCTGCGGCGATTGGCAGGCATCGATTTCCCTCGACAACCTCGCCAAGCACCTGGGGCTCGACCCCAAGACCGGCAACGGCGCCGATTTCCACCGCCTCTACATCGAGGACCGGCCCGCCGCCCTCGACTACCTCCGCCGCGACGTCGAACTCACCGCGGAAGTCGCCTTCCGCATGGGTGTCGTCAAGCCCAACCCCAACGCCGACTACTGATGATCCTCCATGCTGACACCAGGGAGGATGCACGCAACGAATCCTCCGCGCTCGACCTCGTCGTCGAAGATGCCGAGATCACCGCCGTCTTCGACGGCAAGACCGAACTCACCGCGCTCCTCAACCGGATCCGCGAGCACGCCACGTCCTTCGTCTTCGATCCGGCAAAGCCCGGAGAACGCGACGCCTGCCGCTCGCTCGCCTACAAAGTCGCGCGCAGCAAGACCGCTATCGACGGCAAGGGCAAAGAGATCGTCGCCGACATCAAGAAGAAGGCCGCCGAGATCGACCGCATGCGCAAAGCCGCCCGCGACGACCGCGACAACCTCAAGAAGGACGTTCTCGCCCCCGTCACCAAGTGGGAAGCCCGGCAAGCCGAGATCGACGACGCCCTCAACGACATCGTCGAACTCCGCGATGTGCTCATCCACGAGGACGCCACAAAGATCAAGGCGCGGCTCACCGCCCTCGAGCGCTACACCGACTTCGACTTCGGCCACAAGGAGGCCGAGGCCGACAAGGAAATCGCGGCCAGCCGCCAGATGATCTGCAACGCCCTCGAAAAGCGGAAGCAGTACGAAGCCGAGCAAGCTGAACTCGCCCGTCTCCGTGCCGAGGCCGCCAAGCGCGAGGAAGAAGACCGCAAGCGCCGCGAGGAAGCCGCCCGGAAAGAGCGTGAAGCCCGGATCGCGAAGCAGGCCGCCGAGAAGGCCGCCCGTGAGACCGAAGAGCGCCTCCGGCGCGAACGCGAAGCCGCCGAGACCCGCGCCCGCAGGGCCGAAGAAGACAAGCGCCGCGTCACAGAAAAGGCCGACGCCAACCACGCCGCCAACAAGGCCGCCCCTTCCAAATCCCCGCGCACACTTCGCGCGCAAATGCAACTCCGCCGCCAAAACGCCCGCATCTTCAACGAGGCCTTGCAGTCCATCACACCGGACATGCTCGTCTCTCCGGAAGCGCTTCTCTCCGCCATCTTCGCGGGCCGCATCCGTCACGTAAAATTGGAGGTATAAACCCGTGCCCTCACTACGCGACCTACTCGCAAAGCAGGGCACGGGCGGTCATCGCAAACGGGCGGGGGGTGTGGCTTCCCCCCGCCCGCAAGCGCCGCCCAAAGCGCCCACCATCCGGCAGCCCCTCTCCGAGAAACTCCCGCCGCCCGAGCCCGAAGGCCGACCGCTCTGCAAGGACACTCCCGGCGAGGAGATCCCCATGGAGCACCCGAAGCCCGGCGACCCCGGCGACGAACAGTGGCACACCTGCCTCTGGGCCGACTCCACCGAACTCGGCATCATCGTTGAACCTCCCCCCGGCGAGCACGCATGGCTCGCGATCAAGCGCAAAGACAAGAAGCACGCCCTCCTCATCCACCGCCTCCCGCTCTTCAACCGCGACCACCGCGACCAACCTTACTAACCGCAACCGCTCCCTTGGAGGGCGCACCTCCGCGTGCGCCGCCAGCACCCCCAAATCCACCAGCCCACCTCCAACCCCTCCACACCAACACCAAATACCCACTACACCATCTTCCATCTCCCATCTTCCATCTCCAATTCCACACGACCATGCAATACTACATCGGCATCGACAACGGTCTCGACGGCGGAATCGCCGTCATCGACCGCCAAAGCAAAATCGTCCGGATACGGCCCATGCCCACCCAGAAGCTCGGCAAAGGCCGCGTCATCGACGCCGCAGCCGTCCTCGACCTCCTCACTCAATGGCAGCCGCCCGAGGTTACCATTCTCCTCGAAGAGGCATCCAAGCACGCCGCCGGGGTTCTCTCCCTCTGCTCCACATGGCGTTCTTTCGGAGCCCTCGACGCTATCCTTCGCTGCACACGCCACCGCTACCATATCATCCGCCCGCAGCAATGGCAGAAGGCCTTTTGGGCACGCCCCAAAATGGCGAAAGGCCAAACCTTCAATACAAAGGCCGCCGCCCTCGCCGCCGCCCGACGCCTCTGGCCGGATGAGAATTGGCTCGCCACCGAGCGCTCCACCACACCCCACGATGGCATGGTCGACGGCGCCCTCATCGCCGAGTTCGGCAGAAAGAACCGCCTCTAACCCCAACCCTCACCATGAACCAAGACGACGATATCCGACACGCCGCAGATGAGCTAAAGCATGTTCATTACGCTCTCTCATTCGCCACTGGCTGCGCGACCGACGGCAGGAATTGGCGCAACCTCCTCAACAACCTCATGCGGAATCTCACCGGCAAACGCCCGCAGCCTCTCTCTCTGATCACCTTCGAGACATCGCGCGCCCGCCTGCCCGACGATACCCCCCTCACTATCGCCGTCGATTTCGACGGCACCTGCGTCACCCACGAATGGCCCCACGTCGGACGCGAGATCGGTGCCACACCTGTTCTGCGCCGGATGATTGCCCAAGGCGCGCAACTCATCCTCTGGACCATGCGCAGCGGCATCCACCTGCAAGACGCCCTCGAATGGTTCACGGCCCGCGACATCCCGCTCTACGGCGTCCAGCGCAATCCCACGCAGGACACATGGACGAAGAGCCCGAAAGCATACGCCCATCTCTACATCGATGACGCCGCCCTCGGCTGTCCCTTGATACACGGACGCTCCGGCACACTCCCTTACGTCGACTGGAAGACCGTTGAATCCATCCTTTGGCCCGCTCCCGCCAACCCTTCGTCTCCCTCTCCCTCTTCCTCTCCCTCCCCACGCCTGCCCTGAGCAGCGCCGCAGGGTAGCGACGGAGCCACGCCTCCGTCGACCCACTAAGATCTTCAATCTCCCATCTGCCATCTCCCATCTGCCATCTGCCATCTGCCATCTCCCATCTGCCATCTCCAACCAACAAATGACCACCTCCACCACAACCCAACCGCGCACCGTCGCCGATCCCTCCCAGCTCGCCGCCCTCGAACTCATGCAGTCCGGCCACAACGTCTTCCTCACCGGCGTCGCCGGTTCCGGAAAGTCCTACGTAGTCCGCCAGCACATCGGGCGCGCTTTCGACCAACCCGAAATCACCGCGTCGACCGGCATCGCCGCCATCAACCTCCAGAACGCTTTCCTTGCCGAGACCGGTATCGCGCTGCGTGCCTCCACAGTTTACCGCTGGGCAGGCATCGCCATCGGCCCGAAGCCACACCAGTCCTTCGAGGAATACTTCCGGCTCATTGCCACAAAGCCGCCCCCGTCCCGTATCAACGCCTTCAACCGCGTCTACCGCGCGAAGTGCCTCCTCATCGACGAGATCTCCATGATCCCCGGGCGCATCCTCGATTACCTCGACTACCACTGCCGCCAATTGCGCAATGACGACCGCCCTTTCGGAGGCATCCAGATCATCGCCGTCGGTGACTTTCTCCAACTGCCCCCTGTATCCAAAAATGGCACCTACGACTGGGCCTTCCTCTCCAATTCATGGCAGGGCGCCGACTTCCAACCCGCAGTATTGACCCACATCCACCGCCAAGCCGACCCCGCCTTCATCAACGCTCTCAATGACTTCCGCGAAGGCCGCATCCGCGGTTCCACCGCCCGGTTGCTTGCCAATCGCGTCGCGCGCTTTCCGTCCCGCAACATCACCCGCCTGCTCACCCACAACACGCAGGTCGACAAGTGGAACGCTTACCAACTCGAAAATATCGAAAAGCCCGCCCACACCTTCACCGGCGAGGAGTCCGGACCACAGGACCAAATCGACTACCTTTGGAAAAACTCCATCACGCCCCGCGTTCTCACCCTCAAAGAAGGCGCGCGCATCATGGTCACCCGTAACCTCTCACAGGACGGCGAACTCATCGCCGCCAACGGCGCCACAGGCACCGTTATCGCAATCGGCGACGAAGCCATCACCGTCGACCTCGACAACATCGGCCTCGCCGACATCCACCGCACCGACTTCCAATTCGATCCCTTCGACCCCGATTCCGCTGCCGTCACGCAATACCCCCTGCGGCCCGCCTACGCCATGACCATCCACAAGTCGCAGGGGCTCACTCTCGACCGCGCATTGATCGACATCCGCGCCGCCCGCGAACCCGGACAAGCCTACGTCGCGCTCTCAAGACTCCGCAGCCTCACTGGCCTACACCTCAAAGACTGGATACGCGGCGTCTTCGTCTCTAACGAAGCCATCTCCTTTCACCGCAACCTAACCTCTCCCTCTCGTGGCGTCGGAGCTTGCTCCGGCCCCGCCGCCCAACCGTGAAACAGACATTCCTGTCTGTTCCCCACAACCACTCCGCCATCACCAATACCCACCACTGCCACGCCCAAACCCAAAACCCATAACCCTCAATCCGGAACTGATACGAACCATGCCACGCCGCAAACCACTCAATCACCGCGAGGCCGCCCGCATCGCACGCGAACACGGCGGCCCCTTATGCACAGCGAAAGTCCTCAACGGCCCCGGTTACGGACGGTGGAACAAGTGCATTGTCCAAATCCACTCCATCGGAAATGTCGAAGTTCTCGGAGCCCACCACACAAGCTGGCGCAAGGCTTTCGAAGCCGCCGGCGTTTTCGACATCTAACCCCCTCGTAGCGATCCCGGGGTGCGACCCATCTCCTTTCTTCCATCTCCCATCTTCCAAATGAACACCATGCCCGACACACCCGCCGTAACCGACCTCGCCACGGTCTTTCCGAAGCACTCTTCCCTCTTCGCAAACGCGTGGAGCCAGGAACCCCTCTCCGTTATACCCCTCGGCGAGATCCTCGAAGACATCCGGTCCGGAGCCTACGCCGAGCACATCGAGGCCGTCCGCAAGCGTATCGACCGTGACAATACCGAGGCCTACGACAAAGCCAAGCGCGCGCTGCCCGCCTTCTCCATGTCCGCCGCATGCATGACACGCTCCAAAGAAATCAAGATGGAGGCCAGGCTCATCGACTACACCGGCATCCTCCAGGCGGACCTCGATGCCAAAGACAACCCACAGCTTGAAGACCTCGACGCCATCCGCAAGGCGCTCACCGAAGACCCGCACGTCGCCTTCCTCTTTACTTCGCCCTCCGGGCGCGGTCTCAAAGCCGGCGTCCGCATCGACGGCACCCGACACCGCGAGTCCTTCTTCGCCGTCGAAAACCACTTCATCAAAAAGCACGGACTGCAAATCGACCGCTCCACCAAAGACCCGCTCCGTCTCTGCTTCGTCTCCCATGACCCCGACCTCTACTTCAACCCCGACGCCACACCCGTCCCCGTCGAAGACGCCGCGCCCGACGGTCACCAATCCACATGGCACCCGCCCATTGAAACGACCGAGGAAGACGTCGCCGAAATGCTTTCCCACATCCCGCCGCGCCCGCACTACGACGACTGGATCCGCATCGCCTCCGCCGTTTGGTCCGTCCTCCCCATGGAACCCGGATGCCGGTTGCTCGCCGAGTGGTCGCCGGAAGAGAAAGTAGGGGAGTATGCCGAGAAGCACCGCCACAAGCTCGATGAAATCAGCATCGGCACCCTCGTTTGGTATGCACAGCAACACGGCTTCGACGCCCGCGAAGCCGCCAGACGCAAGCAGTGGGCCGGACGCATCCGCTTTGCCGAACCCACCGCCCGCCACCACAGTGCCGAGACCTTCGACCGAGACCCCGCCGAAGACGTCCGCGAGGTCGATCTCTCCCGCGAGTTCCTCGCCGACTGCCTCGACAGATCACAGCGCGGCGACGCCGAACTCTTCGCCAAATTGAACCGCGGAAAGAAGCTCTACGACCACCTTGCGCAGTGCTGGCGCACTTACAGCGACGGCCACTGGTCCCGCGACGAGACCGAACAAACCTTCGTCGATGCCTCAGACCAGCTCTCCGCCGCATACGAAAAGCTCGCCGACTCCATCCGCGAGGAGATCGTCGCCAAGCCGGCCCCGGATCCTCAGCAGGACCCACGCCGCGCACAGATCAAGCGGATTGCCAAGCGCGCCGAGAAGCTGCGCGGCACGGCCCACCTCAGCGGCGTCCTCAAGTTCAGTCAGTCCCTCCTCGGCACGAAGGCCACCGCGTTCGACCAGAACCCGGCCATCCTCGTCGCCCGGAACGGTGTCGTCGACCTCGCCGCCGGGCTCTTCCGCGAGCACCGCCACACCGACATGGCCACCGTCCAGATCCCCTGCGACTTCAATCCGGAAGCCACATGCCCGAGATGGGACAGGTTCCTCGATTACTTCATGGGCGGCGACCAGGACATGATCGATTACCTCGCACGCGCCGCCGGTTACTCCCTCACCGGCTACGTCGATCAGGACGTTCTTTTCTTCTGCTACGGGAAGGGCGCGAACGGCAAAAGCACCTTCACCGCCACCATGAAGATGCTCCTCGGCGACCTCATGACGACCATTCCCATGGTCGCACTCCTCGCCAAGGCCTCCGACAACAACTTCGATTACCGCAAGGCACAGATGGAAGGGAAGCGCCTCGTCGTCTCCGACGAAATCCCCGAGTCGCAAACCCTCTCCGAATCCGCCATCAAAACCCTCGTCGGCGGAGATGAGATCACCGCCCGCCGCCCCTACGAAAAGCCCTACACCTTCCATCCGACCCACAAGCTGTGGATGGTCGGCAACCACAAGCCCAACATCAAGGGCACCGACCTCGGCATCTGGAGGCGCGTGCAGGTCATTCCATGGCTCATCACCATGCCGGAAACCAAACGGCGTCCCCGCCACGAAATCCTCGCCGACCATCGCGAGGAAATGCCCGGCATCTTCCTCTGGGCCATCCGCGGCTTCATCGACCTCGTCGACAACGGCGGACTCCGGCCGCCGAAGTCCATCCAGCACGCCACACGCGAATACCAGACCGACTCCGACCAGTTCGGCCGCTTCCTCGAAGAACGCACCGAGAAGGTCCACGGCTTCTCCATCGCACTCACCGAACTCCGCGAGACCTTCGCCGCATGGTGCGAAGACGAGGGCGAGCAACCCCGCTACACCTCGAACAAGCGCTGCGCAAATTACTTACGTGAGCACGGGTTCAGCATCGTCGCCGGCCACCAGAGCCAAAAGCACGTCGTCGGGATCCGCCTCACACCTCTCGAATCCGCCTGATTTTTGCAGCAACCTAACGTCAAAGCGGCGAACATGGCGAACTTTGAACCCCTCTACCCAAACTTTATAGAAATTAAACTACTATGTGAAATAGGAAAACTTTGGCCCCGAACCTCCGAAGTTCGCCAAGTTCGCCACGCGCGCCAAAGAAATAAGGCATTTACCCTAATCCGCCCGAAGCGCCGCAATCCGGCACCCTGACCGACAAATTTCGCCACAGAGCACCGACTACCGAAAACCGAACACCGAGCACCAAAAACACACCCCGCCATGCCATCCCACCACCATCCCAATCCCGAAGACCCCATTGCGAAGATCGCCGCCGAGATCATGCCCACACCGAGGCTCCTCGCACCCAAGGAACTGGCCTACTACCTCAACCGGCACGTCAACTTCGTCTACCTCATGCGAAAGGCCGGCTTCCCCATGCCCGCCAACCGCGCCACCCTCGAAAGCGCCCTCCGCTGGATCGACAACAACCCCGACTGGCGCACCCGCGTCGACCCGCCCCGCAAACGACGGCCCGCAAGAAAGTAGCGCGAAGCTTCAGCGAGCGACCGTGCAGCAAAGCAGGGCAGGGGACCAACCGGCACCACGTAGCGACGGAGCCACGCCTCCGTCGACCTCCGGAATCACCCATCTCCACCAACCACCTCAATTCCCCCCTGGAGGGCGCATCTCCCGATGCGCCGCCTGCCTTTGGAAAGCCCCGATATCCGGTTTCCCATCTCCCACCGGTCGGGATTTTCGACTCGGGTTTTGGGCTTTGCCCCGTTTCCCATTGCCGCCTTCATCAGCCGCTGGTGTGGTAGCGTTTCCTCTTTTTGAAAAACCACTAACGCCCAACGACCATGAAACGAATCACTCTTCGCACACTGGCTCTTGGCTGGGTCGCCCTTTCACTGCCGCTGCCCGCTTTGGGTTCACTGGACGGCAAGCTAACCTTGCACCATTCCGAAGACGGCGAGACGTGGACGACCATTGAAATCACCCCGGAGATGATCGACGAAGAAGGACGCCTCTCGCTCACAGGCGTGTCGAATCCCTCGTTTTTCCGTTTGGATGTGACGGATTTCACGGTGTCTCCCGCGCCGGCGGGCATGGTCCTCGTCGAAGGGGGGACGCTTTCCACAAGCAACGCACTGGACGGCACTGAGGTCGACACCTTCTACATCGGTCGCTACGAAGTAACGTGGGGCGAGTGGCAGGAGGTCCGGGCATGGGCGGCGGCCAACGGCTATGACATTGGCAGCGCCGGTGACGGCTGCTCTGACGAGCATCCAGTCGGATTTGTATCTTGGCATGATGTTCTTAAGTGGTGCAATGCCAAGAGTGAAATGCGCGGATTTGACCCGGTATACATTGCGTCAGGAGAAGTTTTCCGGTCCGGAGATTTTGGCGACGATGATTCGACATCAATCAAATGGATGCGCGACCTCAACGGCTACCGCCTTCCCGGCGAAGCGGAGTGGGAATTTGCTGCCCGTGGTGGCAACCGAAGCAAGGGATTTAAATTTAGCGGAAGCGACAATCTTGATGAAGTGGGTTGGTATGTATCTAATTCCAGTGGCTCGGAATGCGCATGGACCGGCGATCTGGGGCCGTGGCCTGTGGGTCAAAAGCAGCCGAATGAGCTGGGGCTCTACGACATGAGCGGAAATAATATTGAATGGGTCTGGGACGCTAACCCAAGCCGTGAGGGATCTAGATTCTTTCGCGGCGGCGGGTATGATTTTTTCGAGGGGTTTTCTCGTGTAAGCGCCCGCTACTTCGATCCGCCAACCTCTGCCAGCGCTTTTCATGGTTTCCGCTTAGCCCGCAATTCCGGTCATTGATTGCCGCAGCCCCCGCGACGCCGTAAGCCCCTTTCACGCGGAGTAGGGGAGTCGCCGCCCCGAACGCCAGCCTGCCCACTGAAGCTAGCGGGGGCGCATTCACCCACCCGCCCGGGCGCGCTGCGTTGAGATGAACCCGCGCGGCGTCGCTCCACACCACACCCGGCCCGGCTAGCTCGCTTACTCGATTACCCCCTTCTTGCTGCCGAGCGCCACAGGCTCCCGCGCTTCGCGCCGTGCCATACCCCCATCTTCCGTTCCGCCATCGCCCCTCTGCGCCCCCAGGAAGAGTAGGGAGGGGCGCCCCCCGCCGCCCTGCGCGGTGGCCCCGCGCCGCAGGGCGGCGCGAGACCTTGCCATTCCTTTCCCAACCTAACCCCGCTTCCCGATCCCGCCCCCCATCCGCCCCAACCCTCGCCAACCGGCGCAACCGCCGCAACCGCATCCGCCGCCCCTCAACCACCCGCTCGCACCGCCGTCCGCTCCGTTCAAGGCTCCGCTCGTTCCTCCCTGCGCCTCTCTCTCCGCGCCCGCCCGTGCTCGCCGCCGAACGGAACCGGCCCGCCCCCCGCCAACGGCACCCCCCGCACGCCTCCGCACCGAGCGCCCTGCCTCAGTTGCCGATCACGGTGTCAACCGTCCAGAACAACGAGATCCCGCGACTCGGCTGGCTCCGGCAGGGCGCACCGTGCTCCGGCTCGCTCTCCGCCGCAATAAAGCCACCCGGCGGCGATTCACCCCGCCCGCCCGCAGCGCCTCACGCATCCGCTGGCTTGCCTTGCCCGTCCGCCCCTCTCGCCGCCAGAGGACGGAAAGAGGGGCTCCCTTTATGGGCTTCCAGAGCAACCGCTGATTCGAGAGCGGATCCGGCCCTTGCCCCGGCACTGGTGACGTGAGTGACGCATGTGACGCATGATCCCTATTGTTATCTCCACAATTTCCTTTTCGTTTTCTGCAGCATAACAGTACAGGAAATCTGTCACTTGCGTCACTTCTGTCACTACGCACCACCCCCGGCTCGCCCGCGCGGACGCTTCGCATTCGCTTTCGCGTCCGCTTCGGGCTCCGCCTCCCAACCGCACCACGGTCCTCGATGCCCGGTCCGCTTCGCTTCCCCGGGCCTCTTTTCCCCAAACCGACGCAGCCCGCCACCCACCCCCAACCAGCGCGCTTCGCGCAAGGCTGTTGCCCTCCTTGCCCGCTGCCGCTGGAACCCGGCATCGCCGCACGGCCCAACGAACGCCGACCACAGGCGCACCCTCTTGCCGCTGGTCCCTCCGGCGCTCCGTCGCCGCTTCCGCTGCGGTCCCCGCCGCCGGGCATCCGCTCCGGCCGGCACCGCTTCGCTTCGAGGTTCCGGCGGGCGCTCATAGCAGCGTGAGACCGGCGCGCTCCGAACGGAGCCGACGCTACGCCCTGATCGGTCCAGCGCACATTGCTCGTTCCTCACACATTGTGCTGGACCGGGGCGCTTAACGCGTCGGCTCCGTTCTCCGCTTTTTGCGCCGGACTCCCTGCTTAGCTTGGCCAAATGCCCGCCGACCTCGATCCCGGCCTCCGCTCCGCCCTCGGCGTAGGCCCTCCGCTGGCGGCAGACTCCGCGCCTACCCACCGCAACCCGCCTCCGCCGCCCGACCGCCCGCCCCTCCGCTGCCGCTGCAAACGGGCACCGTCGCACGGCTGAACGAACGCCGACCACAAGCGCACCCTCTTGCCGCTTGACCCTCCGGCGTCCGCCGCGGATCGCTCCGGCGCCTGCCTCCGGGCGGTCGTCGACCGGCTGCGGGCCTCCGGGACGGACTCGCGGCGGCGACGAGACCGGCCCGCGTCGAACGGGTCCCCGCTACGCCCTGATTCGGTCCGGCGCACATTGCGTCGTGCCTAGCACATAGCGCCGGACCGGGGCGCTTCACGCGGCGACCCGCTCGCCGCCAAATTGGGCCGGACTCTTTCGCCTTGCGGACGCCTCTCCGACCCGGAGACACCTTGCCGCCCGCCGCCTCGCCCAGCGAAAGACGCGCCTCCGCGACCCCGCAGGCTGGACGCCTACCCGCGGCTCCCGCCATCCGCCACCCGGCCGCCCGCCCCTTTGGCGCGCAAGCGCGCCGGCCACCTGTTGCGCTCGCAGGCTCGCTCACTGCCGACACCCCGGCCGCCGCCTACGCCCCGGAGACCGTCCTCGCCCGCATGAGTCGCGCCAGGCGAGCTGTCACGCCTCATGCTCCCTGCCCATACGCCCAACAGGCATTATGCCTCATTCGCTACGGGCGCTTCAGCTACCCGCTTCGCAGCACACAAAACCGCGCCCTCTCCGGCCTTCAGTCCAAGTATTCCTTCGGGCACGCGCGAGAGAGACACAATGCCGCGTTGGGCTAGGGCAGGGAAGGGCGGGACGGCCTGCGGGGCTCCGGCGGCCAGTCAGCCGCGCGATCGGCAAGGGGGCGGGCCATTGAAACAAACTTCTCACGGCCACCCGGGACCCGGCCTTTGAGGCTTTCCAGTCAGCTGCCCGCCCCCTTACCGCCGCGCCGCCGCAATAGGTCATGGGACATAGACTCGCCCGCGCCGCAAGCGGCGCTTGGCGGCGCGCAGTCAGCAGGGGGGCTCCGCGCTGCGCGCTCCGCCCCTTGAGCGCCAACCCCGGCAGTCAAACGGAACCACAGATGCCGGACCTTGCCGCCATGCCAGTACGCAAACCCCGCCCGACTCCGTATCATTTGATACCTCTTCAACTGCTACTCACTTGAGTAGTCCAACCACACAAACCCATATAAAGGCGCTACTTGCCGAGTAGCATTCGCTACTTTTCGAGTAGCATCGCCATTTCCGCACTTTTTTCACATCAGGGGCCCTACATCTCTACCGCTTGAACACTGTCTCTACGCCCCGCCATTGCCTAACGTTTATGTCTTGGGGCTCTGACCCTTTCCAACTGGCTTTACATCGGGATTTGGTTCCCGCTGCGCTCCCCACCCACCCCCAAACCCCCTCCCGAGTGGAGGGGGGATCTCTACAGGGCGCAAGCGCCGCAAGGTTCAAGGAATAGACTTGCCCCGCTCGCAAGCGAGCTTGGGCACGCACAGTCAGCAATCAGACACGCCGCTTACAGCGGCTATTCTCTCCACCGCACCCGCTACCCCCCTTACCCCCTCACAATTGGAGGGGGAGAGCGACCGGCTTCGCCCGTCGCAAGTTACCGTCCTGATCGCGCGCGTCCGCACATCCGTCACTCGCAAGCTCCCTCCGGAAGTGCTCCCGCGCGCCGCATTGCACCAATGCACGCCGCAACCACACATGCCCATGCCCCTTTGGCACTGTATCCCTGCCGAAGCAGGTCAGACACCATAGCCACCCGTCCGGCCTACCGTCAAGGTAGTGTCCGCGACCCCGCTTGTGCAGCTTCGGCGCGCCTTGATCGTTGCCGCATATCAGAGTCCCGTCGCGCCTCGCTTCCGCGCTGGGGGTTCAGTCAGCCGCGCAAGCGCAGCCAATAGGCTATCGCGGACCTCCACCTTGACCTCCGGCCGGAGGGTCGCGGGAGGCCCATAACTACCAGCGCTCCGCGCAGCCGAATAAGGGTTTTGGGCGCTCGCCGCTTGGCAGGGATTTACAGTGCCGGGGGTTCTCTTCCTCCGGCCCCCGCCGCGGGGAGCGCGGCCCAGCATCAGAAAGGACCAGCACTATGTCAGAACCCACCACAGCCAAGCCCATCGGCGAGGACCGTCTATGCGCCAACCGCCGCCACCATTGCGACACCCCCGCCATCCTCGTCACCATGATGGACCAGATCGGAGAAGGCACCTTGCTCGGCGTCTCCGGCGGACGCTACATCGTCCGGGACTCCCAGACGCTCCGCCTCCCGGCCGGATGCGGCTACGCCGTCGACGTCCGTTACAACCACGGCGAAGACCTCTACGAGGTCTCGCGCGTCTACGTGCGCGACGGTCTCACCCACGTCAAAGGCACCCGCACCCGCATCTACTGCGACCAGCTCGCCGAGACCGTTTGGGATGCGAGTTGCTTCCGCAACGTCCCGTTCGGCGAAGACGAGAACGCGCCCCTCGTCTGAACTCCACGCGCGCCGGTCCGACCCCGGCGCGCCAACCCTCGACCTCACGAACGAAAGATTAGCCATGCAAAACGAAGTCCTATGCGAGCAACTTGACCACGCGCACAACGCCGTCCGATACGTCGGCCACGGACACTTCCAAAACGACGAAGTCCGCCTCCGCCTCGAACTCGCCGGCGCGCACCTCCGCGCCGCTTACCGGATCGCCGCCCACGGCAAAACGGATCCATGCGACGAACCCCACGCCACACACGCCGCCACCATGCAAGGCTGGCGCATTTGCCGGGCGGTTGCAGACCGCCGCCGCTCCTAACACCGCCACACACACCGCCGCCGGTCCGACCCCGGCGCGGCCCCGCGCGCTGCGCGCGTTTTTTCCGTGCCCGAATATCCCCGTTTAAGCATTCGCCGTCGAATATCGTGGAGAATCGTGGCCCCGCCGCCTTGCCGTTCTCCGCCGCCGCGCGCAACCGTCGGCGCTATGCCGGATCCCAACCGCATCGGCCCGCTCGACAAGCCGCGCAAGTTCTCCCGCGCGCTCTTCGACCGTGTTGTCCGGAGGATAATCAATGAGAATGAAAACACGATCCCTTCCATCGAACAGGAAGGCATCTCCACCACACACTTCTACCGCCAACTCGAAACCCGCCCCGACCTCGCGCGCGAATTCAAAGAAGCGCAGATCCGCCGCGACGCCGTCCGCAACACCCGCCGCGTCGAAGAAGCCGAGGCCGAACTCCACCGCCGCGCCGTCCGCGGTTGGGAGGAACCCGTTTTCGACATCAAGGGCAACCACTGCGGCGAGAAGCGCCGCTACTCCGACGCCTGCCTGATCTTCCTGCTCAAGAAGTGGCGGCCTGAAGTCTACGACGACAAGCCCGCCGCCCTCATCCAGAACAACGTCGCCGTCGCGGGCGCAGACGCCCGCAAAATCCTTGCCCAATGGCGCGAAAGGCTCGGCGCCGCCGGGGAAAATCCGAAATCCGAAACCCCGAATCCCAAAGCCACATGAACTGTGCGTATTGCCGATATCTCCGCCGCTTACGACGAACGGGAATTCCGGATCATCGACGCAAGAATAGCCTTGAGTTCGCATGCTTCCAGCCGGAGCCCGTCCACGTCGACGGCAAAAAACTCCGATTCCTTGAGAAGCTCAAGCCAATAGATCGTCTCCGCAGCCTCCCGCAGGGCATCTCCCGCCTTTGCGATAAACTCGGCTTTCGACCGCGAATTGTCCGCCTCCGCGTAGTTCGCCCCGATAGACGTTCCCGACCGCAGCAACTGGTTTCCG
The DNA here is from genome assembly GCA_020831525.1 of Opitutales bacterium. Taxonomy (GTDB): domain Bacteria; phylum Verrucomicrobiota; class Verrucomicrobiia; order Opitutales; family Oceanipulchritudinaceae; genus SLLG01. The sequence goes on along the minus strand of JAFIGH010000076.1, from coordinate 6,135 downwards.
ATCACGTCGCCTTCCCGGCTGCGGGGAAGCCGGGCGCTCAGGCCGATGATTTTCAAGGCAAATGCTCTTGTGCGTTTTCCCATGGGAATGGGCTTTTCGTCTTTGTTCATCACTTCTCCTTTCGTCGTTTCGTTTGGATACCTGGTTTAGGATTTAGACTTTAGGATTTAGGATTTCGCCCAACAGCGCCACATGAAACCCGCCCGCGCCCGCCTCGCCGCCACCCCTTTCGACCTCCTCTTGCCCTACCAACGGCAATGGGTCACCGACCGTGCCCGCTTCAAAATCTGGCTCAAGTCCCGCCAGATCGGCGGATCACTCGCCGCCGCCTTCGAGATCGTCGCCGACGCCCTCGAAACCGGCATGGACTGGATCGTCCTTTCCGCCGGCGAACGGCAGGCCCTCGAGTTCATGCAAAAGGTTCACCGCGTCGCCGGCATCTTCGCCGACGCCATCGCCGCGGAAACCGGCAAACCCTTCGCCCCCACGCTCAAGGCCGAGTCCGTCGCCTTCCCCAACGGCGCGCGGATCCTCGCGCTCCCCGCGAATCCCGCCACCGCCCGCGGCTACTCCGGCAACCTCTTGCTCGACGAATTCGCCTTCCACCGCGACCCCGCCGCCATTTGGGCCGCCGTTTTCCCGATCATCACCAACCCGCTTCGCGGAGCCCTCAAGATCCGCATCATCTCGACCCCCGCCGGACTCAACTCGAAGTTCGCTGACCTCTGGCACGACGGCGCAAACTTCTCCCGCCATAAGACCGACATCTACGAAGCCCGCGACAACGGCCTCGATATCGACATCGATGCTCTCCGCGACAACCTCGACGATCCCGACGCATGGGAACAGGAATACGAGTGCGGCTTCATGGAGTCCGACGAGATTTACCTCCCGCTCGAACTCATCCGCAGCGCGGAAGACCGCGCCGCCTCCCTCCAATGGCCCGGCGCCGTGCGCGGCCCCCTCTACCTCGGCATCGACATCGGCCGCCGCCGCGACCTCACCGTTGCATGGACCGTCGAAGCCCTCGACGGCGCGCTCTGGACGCGCGAAGTCCTTGTCCTCGAGCGCACCCCCTACCATGAACAGGAAGAGATCCTCGCGCCGCGCATCGACCGCGCCCGCCATACCTGCATCGACACCAACGGAATCGGCGACCAGATCGCCGAGACTTTCCAGCGCAAACACCCCGACCGCGTAACCCGCTTCAACGTCACCAACACCTCGAAGAACCAAATCTTCACCCGCCTCAAAAAGCACCTCGGCGCCGGCACCTTCTGGATCCCGCCCGACAAGACCCTCCGCGACGACCTGAACTCCGTTCACCGCATTGTCACCAAAGCCGGCGTGGTCAAGTTCACCGCCCGGCACACATCCGACGGACACGCCGACCGCGCCAACGCCGCCGCACTCGCCACCGAGGCCCACCATGTTGCACCGCCGCCCGTGCGCGTTCTCCGCGACCCCATCCTCATCGGCGGCCGCGACCTTTCCCGCCCGCTCTTGCGCACCCGCTTCCGCCGCGCCTGGGCCCCCCGCCGCTAACCCACCCGCCCTGAGCTTGTCGAAGGGTCACCCCCACCATCTCCCATCACCCATCTCCCATCTACCATGCCCGAACGCCCGCCCACCATCCCCGTCATCCGCCCGCACTCGCGCGACGCCCGCCTCGCCGGAATCCCCGTCGACTTCAGCCCGGACACGCTCCGCTGGCTTCTCGACGAAGGAGCGCGCGGAGACATCATGCTCCAGAACGAGCTGTTTGACACCATGGAAGACACATGGGCTCGCCTCCGCACCAACCTCAACAAGTGCAAGCGCGCCATCACCCGCCTTTCGTGGGAAGTGCAGCCCCACGCCCCCGGCGAGCGCAAACCCACCGACACAGCCGCCGAAAAGGCCGCCTTCGTCAAAGAACTTCTTTCCCACCAGCGCGCCGCCCTCTGGGAAGACCAGCACGACTTTGACGGCACCGTCTACGCCCTCATGGACGCTATCGCCCGAGGCATCAGCGTCCTTGAAATCGACTGGGACCTCGTCGACGGCTATTACATCCCCGTCGGCACGCGCACCGTTCCCTCCACGTCCCTCGGCTTTGAAATGCAGAACCACATGCCCGGCGGCCTCCGCCTCTTCCCCGACCGCGACCGCACCAAGCCGCGCCGCTTCGAGGAATACCCGCACAAGTTCCTTGTCGGCATCTACCGCGGCAAAGGCGGACACATCGCCAAGACCGCGCAGTTGCGCGCCCTCGCCCCCTACTGGCTTGGCCGCATGCTCGGCTGGGAATGGATGGCACACCGCGCCGAACTCTTCGGGCTGCCTATCCGGTGGGCGAACTACCCGGCGGACCTCGACGACGCCGAGATCCAGCGGCTCGCCTCCATGATCGAAAACATGGGCACCGCCGCATGGGGCATCTTCCCCCAAGGCGTCGACCTCAAGCTCCAGTCCGGCGCGATCTCCGGCGTCGCCGGCGCGAACGAACCGACTGAACGCTTGATGAACATCGCCGACCGCGCCTGCGACCTCATCTTTATCGGCCAGACGCTCACCTCACAATCCGATGGCGTCGGTTCCTACGCCATGGCCCGTGTCCACCGCGACGTCGAACTCGACCACTACGAGTCTTACGCTTCCTACGTCGCCAAGGTCATCAACTCGCAGCTGCTCCCCTCCATCATCGAATTGAACTGGGGATCCGCGCACGAAGTGCCCGAGTTTCAGTTCAACCTCCCGCGCGTCGACCACGAAAACGACAAGGTCCGCCGCGACAAGATCCTCTTCAAAGACATGGGTCTCCCCGTCGCCCGCGCATGGCTCTACGAGCGCCACCGCGTTCCGCCGCCCGCGCCGGAAGACGACCTCTTCCTCGGCGACATCCCCGACGCCCCCGCCCCGCACGGCGGGGAAGCCGCCGCGCGGCCCGCCGCCTCCGTGCCCAGCATGGTGCCGGGCGGAGCCCCCTCCGGTCTCGGCGCCGGACTCGACACCGCCACCCCGGCGGGTGGGGGCGGGGAACACTCCGCCCCGCCCGAAAACGGCGGGACCGAGGCCAAGGCCGCCGCGCCGTGCGGCTGCGCCGCGCCCGTCGACGCCCGCTCCGAATCCTCCGCCGAACTCGAAGAACGCAAGGCCGTAGGGCGGAAACACCTCGAAGTCCTCAAAGCCCGCGCCGCCGCCGAAGGGAAAACGATCTACTGGGACAACCCCATGGACGAACGCACCTCTGAGGAGTGCCAGGCCCGCCACGGCAAAGCCTACGGCGACGGCTGGACCGACCCGCCGCCCATCCACCATAATTGCCGGTCAACGATGGTGCTGCGGTAGGGCGCGGGGGAGTGGCGCTTGGATAAGCAGCTGGCTCGCAGGAGTGCGGCTCTTTAGACCGCATACCGTTGGTCCGCTCTTCGATCACAGATTTATCCGGGCGCGCCGCCCTGAACTACGCCCGCCTTGAACAACGCCCACGTAGCGACGGAGCCACGCCTCCGTCGACCGCATCGATTGGAGGGCGCGCCTCCGCGCGCGCCGCTGTGCCAAACCAAGAGACCGCCTGCCCCGCCTCCCGCCGCCTGCCCTGAGCAATGTCGAAGGGTAGCGACGGAGCCGCGCCTCCGCCGGCCCCGCAGCGAACCGGTTGGCCCAAACAAACAGCCCGCCGGGCACCGGGCATAGCACCTCCGCAGCGGGCCGGTTTCACCGTCGAAGCGGCGCGGAATTCACTTTCCATTGCGCCGCAGGTCCGTTCGTTGCAGCCCACTGCCATCTTGGCGGTCGGGCCGGGGGTGTGGTGTTCTGATATCAGTCCTCGGACGTCAGGGGCTGTCTAACAGACGAGAAGTTAACATTATTCGTAAAAAAAAAGATAAATTTCCGGGTTTTGCCGGCCTCCGTCCTCTGTCGCAATCCGTTGCCGCAGTGGCGGGTTATGACAGATTCATACCGATATTTTTACAATGTAAAATCTTTGTTCCCTTGATTCCGCGAAGGAATGCGTGTTGGGCTGGGCGGTGTTGTGCCTTACTCCTATCAATTACTCCAATTATTACGTAAACTACCCTTGTGCGTACTTGTCTGCCTGCCGATAGCGGCAAATGCTGAAGAAGCCGCCCCCGTTTCCCGGGAACAAATTATCGATTGGGCCAGATCCGGTGAGTTCCACCGGATCGAAGAGGTCCTTGACTTAACGACTGTGCAGCGGGAATCGTCGCGGACTGCGCGGGTCGCCCGCACCGTTCGTTACCTCAAGCGCTCCGGCGCGCGTGACGAAGAGACGGGTACAATGCTGGAGGAGGCGGCGGAGCAACTGGAGACACATGTCCGGGCCCGGGTGCCCGCGCCCGGAGCGGGTGCGTCGTCCGAATCAGAATTCCGGTATCATTTCCGCATGGGGATGCTCGAGCAGGTGATGGACAACCGCATGGCGGCGCTGGAACACTTTCTGGAGGCGGAGAAGCGGGGGACGAACCCGGCTCTCCGGTTAAAGATCGCGCAGTTGCGGCACGAACTCAAGGCGGATCTGGAATCCATGCGGCAAGAGAACGGAGGTGGGAAATGAGCGCGGTGGCCAAGTCAGTTTTTCCGCTGGGTGTTTGTTTTGTCTGCCTCTCGATGACGCCCTTCTCTGTGCGGGGCGGCGACGCAGTTCCGGTGACGGTCCGGTCCATCACTGCGCCGGGTGTTTCGCAGGACCACTCGTACAGCATTGTCGATGACGAAGTGCCTCCGGGCCCGGGAAGTGTGATCATCGAACACAATGAAACCGAGGCGCAGGAGTCCACACGGATACTCATGCTGAAGCCCGGTCACAGCTACATGGTGGAGGCGACGCTTCCATGCCTGCCGTCGTGCTCGTTTGATCCGGAAGACCACCTGTTGAGCATGTATTTCGACGTGGAAGAGGGCTACCGCATATATGTGGACACTTGGGAATCGACGAAGTATGACGTGTACGGATTGGAGGCGGAATTCTTCCTTCAGGTCGACCGCGCGCCGGAACAACGTCTTGGCGAAGCAAGTGCTCCCACATTGAGGCGGGGCGAGTTAGGTGCTGGTAATGTCAGCCCTGCGGAACTCTGGATGGAGTTTGGTGTCGGTCATGTTTTCACCGGCCGGGCCGCGCCGCCGCTGCGGTTGCGGGCTGATCTTACGGACGGTGTGGACGCCGCGCTGGATCTTGAAAACTACCGGTTTAGCCGTCCTTACGGGGTTTGGTATTTCATCAGCACATACATCCGGCAGGTCAAAAAGCATGATGTGGTTGTGGATATCCGCCATGAGACACCGGACATCCTTATGGTGCGCTATTTCGATTCGGACAACTTCGGGCCGATCATTGAGTTTGAAACAGACGAATTTCCGGCCGCGGTCAGCGCAACTCCGTTTACCACATTCGAGATTGAGAAGATTGACGACTGGGAACTGCGGATCACCGCAAGCGGCGAGGCGGTGGGCGACTACGGGGTGTTTCGCGATGACACTGAAGAGAACAAGTGGACAGTCGAAAGGCTGGATGTTCAGACCCCGGATTACATTCATTACGTATCCAAGATCGAACACGGTTCCTACCCCGGAAACTCTCAAGGTTGGTTTGGCGATCTATGGGAAACACGTTCAATTTATCAAGAAGAAGAACTTGTCGCCAAGACGATTACCGGAACGGAAACGTTTTACAAAAACAACGTACAGTTTTGGAGGGTCGTTCTGAAGGAAGGCATTGAAGACGAGAGCGAAAATCCCGGATTTTTTGAGTTGCTCCGAATAGTTCCGGACAACTGGGGGCGTTGGACAAGCAGGTATGAGTTGTATGACCGGCGCAGCGCCCGTGAATTTCACGAAAGTACAGTCGTTCCGCATTTCGGACAGCTTGCTTGGACCCGACAACCGTTCGGTCCGGATCACTCGGATTACATTGAATCGGCCCACACCTATAATCATCAGATTCCTGCTACGGGGATGCTTCCCGGCGGCGGAAGCTTCAGCTATTCCGAACGTTTGTCGTCCCGCTATCCGAGCAAGGTGGAGGATTTTCTCCACATACAGGGCGAACCCGTTCGCCGGGTAGGCTTTACGGAGTTCGACCACCGCCTATGAAAAGAGAGATTCAAGAGTGCAGGGGTGAGAGAGTTAGCA
>JAFIGH010000170.1 GCA_020831525.1 Opitutales bacterium | reverse complement strand
CGTAGTCCCTCCCTGTCGGGATCACAACTAACAACCGAAGCAATCCTGTCCAAGCGATCCGACCACCTCAATCTCGATAAAAATTCTCTGAGCTCGGATGCATTCCAGCATTTGGTAAGCATCGTTTCGGCACTCTCCCGGGCCGTGCGGGAAGGTGCGGTTCTGCCATGAATATCTTCCAGTACCGCAACAAGCTGATCCTCGACTACCGATCCTATATTGAGAGCTTTCTCAACATCCGGGACAGGCGTATTCGAACCCTTGTTGATGATGGTATTGAAGGGGGGCTCCTCTGGCCCTATCCACTGATCCAGCTCAACCCTGCGTTCGAGCCCGGAGCAACGGTTGATGACCTTGTCGGGGACGGAAGTCTGCATCCAGAGTGTGCCCGCATTTTCCGGCGGGGGAAGACAGCGCTCGACCCGCAGGGACTCCCCCTCCGCTTTCACCGTCACCAGGAAGAGGCTATCCGATTGGCCCGCAACGCGCGCAACTATGTCCTCACGACCGGCACGGGGTCGGGCAAGAGCCTTGCCTATATTGTGCCAATCGTCGATGCCGTCCTGCGGGAAGGCAGTGGGAAGGGTATCAAGGCAATTGTCGTCTACCCGATGAATGCCCTCGCCAACAGCCAGCACGGTGAGCTGGAGAAGTTTCTTTGCGAGGGTTATCCCGAGGGACGGCCACCGGTCCGCTTTAGCCGCTACACTGGCCAGGAGCGCAAGGAACAGCGTGAAGCCATAATGGCGGATCCCCCGGATATTCTCCTCACCAACTACGTGATGCTGGAGCTGATCCTCACGCGCCCCGAGGAACGTGGACTGATCGAGGCTGCGGGAAACCTGCGCTTCATGGTTCTCGATGAGTTGCATACCTACCGGGGTCGGCAGGGTGCCGACGTTGCCCTCCTCAACCGTCGGGTGCGGCATCTGCTTGGGTCGGCGGATATGCAATGCGTTGGCACCTCCGCCACCCTTGCAGGGCCAGGATCGCACCATGAACAACAGGCGGAGGTCGCGGCCCTTGCCAGCCGCCTTTTTGGGGCATCTTTCAAGGCTGAAGACGTCGTGGGGGAGACGCTTCGCCGGAATACGCCCGACCTTGATTTCAGTGATGCCGCCTGTCTGGCTGCTCTCACCGGGCGTTTGGAGCATCCGCCTCCGCCCGCCGGGGATTTCGAGTCATTTTCCGCAGATCCGCTCGCTTCCTGGATTGAAACGTATTTCGGGATCGAGCGGGAAGACGGCTCCGGGAAACTCCGCCGCAGCAGACCGAAGAGCATTGAGGATAATGGTGAGCGCATCGGGGCTGCCTCCATCCTTGCCGAAGCGACCGGCGTGCCGCTTGAGCGCTGCCAGTCGGAGATCAAATCGACACTCTATCAAGGCTATCACATCCGCCACCCCGAGACGGAGTTCCCTGTCTTCGCCTTCCGCCTTCACCAGTTCATCAGTCGCGGAGACTCCGTCTACGCCTCGCTCGAACCGGAGGACCGACGCTACCTTACCCTCAATAAGCAACAATTTGTTCCCGACGGAACCCGCCAGCGGATCCTCCTTCCCCTGGTTTTCAACCGGGAGGGTGGACAGGAGTATTACTGTGTGCGGCGGACCGTCGATCCGGCATCGGGCAATTTTCGCTTCGAGCCGCGCGGATTGGACGACCGCAACGAAGAAGAGAAGGAGACCTGCGGATTCCTTTACCTCAGCAGCACCCACCCGTGGCCCGAGCGGGGGAGCGAGGCGGAGTTGGATCGCCTCCCGGACGATTGGCTCGAGCGACACAAGGGGATTCTCCGGGTTCGAAAAGATCGCCGTCCATGGCTCCCGGAGCCGGTTCGGGTTGGCCCGGATGGCGAGGTCTCCTCCAGCGGCGTTTCCTGTGTGTTTGTTCCCGCGCCCTTCCGCTTTTGCCTGGACTGCGGTATCTCCTACGCTTTTCAAACCCGCTCCGACTTTGGCAAACTCACCTCGCTTGGCTCCGAAGGCCGGAGCACAGCGACCACCATCCTGTCGCTCTCCGCGATTCTTAATCTACGTGACGAACTCGATTTGGACGCAGAGGCGAAGAAGCTGCTAAGCTTTACTGACAACCGCCAGGATGCTTCCCTTCAAGCGGGTCATTTTAATGACTTCATCGAGGTCTCCATGATTCGCGGAGCCATTCTCAAAGCGGCCGAGGCCTGCGGTGAAAAGGGCATCGAGCACCACGAACTAACTCAGCTGGTTTTTGAGAATCTGGGTCTCGCCCGCAACATCTACGCCAAGGACCCGGACCTGAAGTTCCAGGCCGCCAAAGACACAGACCAAGCCTTCCGCGATGTCCTCGGCTACCGGATTTACCACGATCTTCGTCGGGGATGGCGGGTCACTTCCCCCAACCTCGAACAGTGCGGCTTGCTTGAAATCGAATACGCCTCCCTCGCCGAGCTGTGCGCCAGCGAAGAGGATTGGGCTGAATGGTCCCCGCCTGGTGCCAACAGTGCGGAACTCCCGGCCACGCACGAGGCCCTCCGCTCAGCCTCCCCGGAAGACAGGATCTCTCTTTGCAGGGTGCTTCTCGATTACCTCCGTCGCTCACTCGCTATCCATGTCGATTATCTGGACGACGTCTTCCAGCAACAGCTCAAGCAAAAGAGCAGCCAGCGCCTGTCCCCCCCGTGGTCTATCGACGAAAACGAGCGCCTCATTCACGGTGCCGTGGCCTTCCCTCGCACCCGCTTGCCCGGCGAGCGCGAGGGTAACGTCTTTGTCTCCCCCCGTGGCGGCTATGGACGTTTCCTTCGCAAACCCAGCACATTTCCGCGCTTTCCCCAGCCCCTGTCATCGGATGAGGTCGGCTCGATCATTCTCCAGGTCCTCGACCGTCTTCGGCTCGCAGGGATCGTCACCGTCGTTCATGAAGCGACCACGGAAGAGGAGGTTCCCGGATACCAGTTGGTGGCGGCCTCACTCGTGTGGAAGGCCCGCGACGGCACTTCCGCCTATTTCGATCCCATTGCCGTTCCCAACCCACCGGAAAAGCCCTCGCGGCCCAATAGCTATTTTGTCGATTTCTACCGGCAGCTGGCCCCCAAGCTGCGCGGTCTTGAAGCCCGCGAGCACACCGCGCAGGTTCCGTCCGATGAGCGTCAAAAGCGCGAGGACCTGTTCAAAGATGCCCGGCTCCCCGTCCTCTTTTGCTCCCCCACAATGGAACTGGGGATCGACATTCGGCAGCTTAATTCTACTTTGTTATATTTCCGGAGGGCTTGTGCGGCGCCTGCGGCGGGCGCGGCGCGGATTGCGCGGTTGTTTCTCCGCGCGGCTTTCTCTGCGGCGGGCGGACTCTACGGAGGCGGCGCGCTG
>JAFIGH010000169.1 GCA_020831525.1 Opitutales bacterium | reverse complement strand
TTTGTGCGGTTCGATACGATTGGCGCGCTGTCAACGAGCGCATCGCCCGGGAGGGTAGCATCTCCAGCTGCTCGGTGATTTCGACGCAGCGTTTGGATACAGCTGCGCGGGTCACACCGTGACGCTTCGCAATCGCGGTCATGGAGTCGCCGAGAAATCCCACCCCGCTCACGAGAGCGAGGCATTCCAGGGAGAGGCGCGTGTTGGGACTCCCGAGGAGTTCGCCCAGAAGCCGGCGAAGGATCTCCCATACCCGATCGCTCTCATCGCGTTCAGACTCGATGGGGGCTTCCTCCGCTGCCAGGGGAAGGTCGGCCACGTCACACGGTTTGCCGATGTGATAGCGGTCCACCGAGGGTGTCAGGAGGCCCTGTGCCTCCAGCTCCCGGCGCTGCCGGGGTGTGAGACGGGAGACCCACTCCGCGTAGGCTTGGCGGTAGGCCTCGTTCTTCGCCTTTTGTGTATCGGAATAATCACTCATGGTTTCGGGAGGGCAGGAGTTGGTTCGCGCTCAGGATGATCTCGCGGGCATACCACCACACCCACTCCTCGACCTGCCACGCGGCGTCGGCGGGATCGGGTCGGAAGACCACCGGCACGTCGAAGCGGGCCTCGATGGCGGAGAGCGTCGCGAGCACGCTCCGTGGCTTGATCGCACTGCGGTATTGGCCCTGCTCAATCTCCTCGGGGCTGCCGACGATGAGCAGGCGGCGGAAGGCGAAGCCACGCATGCGGTGAAGCTCGCGGAAGAATCGCTCCCGGTTCGCCCCCATGCAGCAACCCACCAGATCGGCCACGCTCTTGCGCTCGATGGCGAGGTGATCTTCACCCCCGTGGAAGGAATAGTCGCCCGTGGCGAGGGTGCCCCGGCGGGACTGGAGCCGGCTGAACTCCAGCGGCGTCTGCTCGCGGGTGTCGATGACGACCACGGGGCGCAGGCCAGCGAGCTTTGCAAGGGTCTTGCGGGCGGGAAATTTGGGCAGGGGTTCGGTCTTCATTTGGCTTCGTTCCAGGTGCGCCCGACGTGGGCTTCGACTTCGACGGGGACCTCCGAATAGATCGCCGCCATGGCCTCGGTCATGGCATCCTCCATCGTCCGGGCAACGGCTTCGCCCAGAACCTCCGGACACTCGACGATCACTTCGTCGTGAACCGTCGAGAGAATCGCCGCTTCCTTCGGCAGCCGCTCTGCCAGGAGCACGAGCGCACGCTTCAAGCCATCGGCTGCACCGCCCTGCACCGGCGTGTTGAGTCCGCCCGAGAACCGCGCCCAGAAATCGCCCTCGCCCTGCGGCATGAGACGACGGCGTCCGATCCGCGTGCGCGTCTCCGCCAGTCCTCCCCTCGCCTCCCTCCGGGTGGTTCTGTGCCATGCGGCCAAGCCGGTGTAGGCGCGGAAGAATTTTTCGCGGATGCGCTCGGCTTCGCCCTCGGTCAGTTCCACCCCGTAGGAGGTCTTGGCGTAGCGAACCAGTCCGGGAGCGCTCTGCCCGTAGAGCAATCCGAAGTTCACCGCCTTGGCCAACTGCCGGTCGTCCTTCGTCACGGCCTCCTCGGCTTTCCCCAGAACCAGCGCCGCCGTGCGCCGGTGGAGATCCGCCCCGCTGCGGTAGGCTTCGATCATGCGCGTTTCGTTCGCGATGGCGGCGGCTACGCGCAGTTCGATCTGGGAGTAGTCGGCGCAGACCAGAACCGATCCTTCGGGGGCGACAAAGCAATCGCGAAGGGCACCGCGCCCGATGTTCTGGAGGTTCGGTGAGCGGGCGGCGAAGCGTCCGGCCTCCGTCCCGGTCGGGTCGAACTGCCCGTGGATGCGCCCGTCCTCCTCGATGGCGTCGATAAGGCTTTGCGCCTGCTGCGCGACCTTCTCGGCCCCGCGCATTTCCAAGACCAGAGCGGCCGCCGGGTGCTTCACGTTCGCCAGGACACCTTCCGCCGTGCTCCGGACCTTCACGCCCGCTGCCTGCAGGGCCTTGCGCAATTGGTCGGGTGAAGCCGGGTTGATGTTCGCCCCGAGAGCCTCACGCACTTGATCGGCCAGATACCGGGCCTTCCCCCGATGCTCCTCGCGGATGCCTTCGAGCCTTGCCCGGTCCATCGCGAAACCGGCCTGCTCCATCCCGATGACCACCGGAATCAGTTCCGTTTCCAGAGCCCAGACGGTATCGAGACCGGCCCCGGTGAGGTCTGCCGCCAAGCGCTCGCGGAGGGCGTGCAGGTGAAACACGTCCGCCGCCGCGTAGGCGAGCTGGTCGTCGAAGATCATGCCGCCCCAATCGGACGGGCCGAGATCCTTCGGAAGATCGGCGATGCCATGCCGCCGCAGAACCTCGCCCAGGCTGTTCGATTGCCGCGTCCCCGCCGTGAGCAGGCGCGATGCGGTGAGCGTGCAGAAGACGTTCCGCGCCCGGATGCCGCAGTGGTGGGCGAGGAAACCGAGGTCAAAGCGGGCGTTGTGGATGACCAGTTCGCTGTTGCCGAGGATCGCCCCGAGGTCGCCCAGATCATAGCCGGTCGCCTGGAGGTCGATGAGCCACGGCTTTCGCCACGGCAGGGAGAGGCAGAGCAAGCGAATGTCCGACCGCCGCGGGTTAAGCGCGTCCCGGCCATAGGTCTCGATGTCCAGCGCGACGGCATGGCCGGCCATGGCGATCTCCTCGCCGATGTCGTCGAAGTCCGCTGAATCCGTCACAAGCTGCCAGACGGGGAGTTTGGACACGTTGGTATCCTTGGACACGTTCGCCCTATCCTCCATATCTACGTACTTAAATACATGTATGTTTTTCTTCTCTTCTTCTTTTCCTCTTAAAATCTTGCTTTGATTTATTTCCCCAATGTCAGCGGGCTGGGTGAACGTGTCCAACGTAGCCAACGTGTCCACGTCGCAGCCCTCTCCGACGACCGTTTTTCCATTCTCAGGATCGAAATTGGACACGTTGGACACCTTGGGCGAGGTGCTTCCAAAAACGTGCCAAAAATCCCCCTGCTTTTTCACCGGGCCGCCATCGGTTCTCGAAAATTTGAATCGGCGGCGGGCAGCCCTCGGTTCGTTCTGGTCACGGTGCAGGCGAATGCCGTCGAGTTCCCGCCCAACAAACTTTGAGAGGATCAGCCCGAAGCGGGTTTTACCGCTCTTTGAGTCGAACTCAATCCAGTGAAACCAGTCCGCATCCTCATCCCCGCAGATGAGGTCGTAGATGGCGGTGCGCTTGATCCACTCGTCGGGATACTGCTCATAGGCCGCCCGGAAGAGTGCCCGCATGTCGCGGGTTTCGGTGTCCCCGTTGACCTCGCCGGACTCCTCGCCGACATCGGGCAGACACGGATCCCCCAGTTCGCAAGCTGCCATCACACCGCCGACAACTTCCGCCCATGCCGGGAAACTCGTA
>JAFIGH010000075.1 GCA_020831525.1 Opitutales bacterium | reverse complement strand
CGCCGCGCCCGCCGCAGGCGCCGCACAAGCCCTCCGGAAATATAACAAAGTAGAAGTAAGCAATTCCGGACGACCGTCTTTTTTCTGAAGAACCGCCGGGCTGTGGCCCGGCGGTTTTTTTCGTGGGCGGACGCACAACCGGACAGAGGCAGTGTTTCGGGCAGACGGCCTTAACCGCCGTTGGCGAGACGGCGGGCTTCGTTGTATTGACTGCGGAAGGCGTTGCCGAGGTCGCGGGCGAGGCGCACTTCGTCGAGGGGCGCGCCGCGGATACCATCGCGGATTTCGGTGCCGGTGCGGTCGTAGCTGATGCGGCTGAGGTCGGTGAAGACGGCGCGGGCGCGGTCGGCGTCGAGTTGGCGTCCCTCCGCTTCGGCGCGGAGGATAGCGGCCCACGCGCCGACGAGTTCTTTGCGGGCGTCGATAAAGCAGATACGGATGAGGGCGCGGATTTCGCTGAAAAGGCGGGCCGTCCACTCGGAGCGGTAGTGGAAATCCTGTGCGGCGATGTAGGGCACGAAGTCCGGATCGGAGCGGTATTGGTTGAGTTCGGGGGTGTAGAGGGCGGGGTGGATGGGCGGGCGGCGCAGCGGATAGGTGCGCGGGCCGCCCGGCGTGCCGACGCGGAAGTTCCAGAGGCGCTGCCCCTCGGGCGAGAGCACGTATTCGACGAAGAGGCGCGCGACCTCCGGGTTGCGCGCGCCGCGCAGCTTGCCCACGGGGTCGGCGGAGATGGTGGTGCCGCCGACCGGTGTGTGGAAGCCGAAGCGGGTGTCGCCGCTGCGCTCGACGATGTTTTCCTGCTGGAAGCGCCCGTAGAAGTCGATGGACATGCCCGCGGCACAGTCGCCCACAGCGACGTCGATGTTGGGCTTTTGCGAGGTCTCGGTAAAGTAACGCGCGTTGGCGGAGATGATCTGGATGAGCCGGAAGCCGCGGAGCCAGCCCTCGCGCACCGCCGTATGCTCCAGTTCGGCAACGTCGGCGCCGGAGCGCTCCGCCTTCAGTTCGGCGAGGCGCTCCTGCATCTGCTGCTGGATGATCATCTCAAAGGCCTGCGTCATGGAGCCGCTCTTGGTGGGGTCGCAGACGGCGACTTGGCCGAAAAGTCGGGGGTCGGCGAGGTCGGCCCAGCGGGTGGGTTCTTCTTCGATGCCGAGTCGGCGGAGGCTGTCGCGGTTGTAGATGATGCCGTAGCTGGAGAGGACGGCGCCGTACCAGCGGCCTTCGGCGTCGTAGAAGGTCTCGCCGGCGAAGTCGCGCGGAATGGCGGGCGGGATCTCGCCGGGCTCGGCGGTCTCCATGAACCACTCCGGGTGGCGGTCGAGCAGTCCGGCGTCGACAAGATAGCCGCGGTTGGTGTTTTGGATAAAGTCGTAGGTGCCGCCGCCGAAGAAGACATCGATGCCGCAGCTCAGGTCGCTCGCGAGGAAGGCGCGCCGCGCCGCTTGCGCGGGTGAGTCGTCGCCGGGGTCGCCGGAGAGGTCAAGACGGTGGTTGTTGAAGCCCTCCTGCACTTCGTTGCTCCACTCGCGTCCCGTCCGCGAGGTCCAGTGCAGGCGGAAGGCGTTGGTGTATTCGGAATTCAGGAAGCGGGCGATCTCCGAGGTGCCGCCGATCACACGGTAGTCGACTCGCACGGTGCGGCCTGTGCGCTCACGGTACCACTCGGCGAAGCCCGCCGCGAACTCCTGGCGGATGGATTCGGTGTGCGGGGTAATGACGACAACCGTGTCGTCCGGCGCTTCCATTGAAATGCGCTCGGGCTGGAAGACGAAGGGGAGTGCGATGACGATGACAAAGGCGAGGGCGATCCCGATGTTTTGTTTCATGGCCTCGGTGGCGTGGGTGCGGCGGCGCGGCGCGCGGTTATTCGGCGAGGACGACGACGTCCTCCGGATCGATGAAGGCGTAGAGCGTCTCTTTGCGTCCGTGCCCGAGGTGGCGGGGGTTGAGTTCGAAGATTTTCAGCGGGTCGGCGCCGTTGCTTCCGGGAACGAAAGCGTATTGCGCCAGTTCGCCGTAGTAGACGGCTTCGCCGATGTTGCCGCCGAAGCAGTTCTCGTCGGCGGCCATCGTCTCGATGCGGATGCACTCGGGGCGGAGGGAGAGCGTGACTTCACGTCCCGCGGGCGGAGGGGCGTCGGCGTCGGCGGGCACGCCGTTGAGGGTGCCGAGGGGCGTCTCGACAAGAACCATGCCCGCCTCGCTGCGCGACACCGTGCCTTTTACAAAGTTAGTCTCGCCGATAAAGTCGGCGACGAAGCGCGTGCGCGGGCGGCGGTAGATCTCCTGGGGGCTGCCGACTTGGAGGATGTTGCCCATGTCGAGAACGGCCATGCGGTCCGCGATGGAAAGCGCCTCCTTCTGGTCGTGCGTCACATAAATGGTCGTTAGCTTGAACTCCTTGCAGACCCGCCGGATCTCCGTGCGCATTTCGAGGCGTAGCTTGGCATCGAGATTGGAGAGGGGCTCGTCGAGGAGAAGGCAGCGCGGGCGGATAACAAGGGCGCGGGCAAGAGCGATGCGCTGCTGCTGGCCACCGGAAAGCTGATTGGGCTTGCGGGCGGCGTACTGGCCCATGTGCACGGACTCAAGGGCCTCGGCGACGCGCTTGCGGATTTCGGGACGCGACATCTTCCGCTGCTCGAGCCCGAAGGCGACGTTCTCCGCCACCGTCATGTGCGGCCAGAGGGCGTAGCTCTGGAACATCATGCCCGTGTTGCGCTTGTGCGGCTCAAGGCGGGTGACGTCGTCGTCGCCGAAGAGGACACGGCCTTCCTCGGGAATGTAGAACCCGGCGAGGCTGCGCAGCAGGGTAGTCTTGCCGCAACCCGACGGCCCGAGCAGGAAAAATAACTCTCCCGGCTCGACGTGAACGCTGACAGCGTTCAGGGCAACCGTGTCTCCGAACCGCTTGACCACCTTCTCCACCGACACCGAGATCATTGCCGATGAGAAAGTTCCCGGCCCGCATGGGTGTCAAAGCGAAAAGCGCGGTGTCACACCGGTGTAACGCCAATGGCACTTTGAAATGCAGTTGGCTCGCGGAAGCCATCTCCACCTTCACCGATAACAGGGCCCGGCCCGCCGAGTCGCAACGGAGCACGGGAATATCGGGCCGTGTTGGAAGCGGGGCACAGGTTGGGAAACTGTGTTCCGGTGAGCAGCAGTGCGGCGGCGCGGGCGGAGTCAATACTCTCTGCGCTTCGTTCCGGCAATCCAACAATAAGGCCGCTGCCTCAGCCCCCGACGACTTCAGCGAGACTGAAGATCGGGAGGAACATGGCCATGACGATACCGCCGATGATGACGCCGAGCACACAGATGAGGATCGGCTCCATGAGGGAGGTGAGGGACTCGACGGTGGTCTCGATCTCGGCGTCGTAGAAGTCGCCGATCTTGTTCATCATGCCGTCGACGTTGCCGGTCTGCTCACCCGCGCGGGCCATGTGTTTGACGGCGGGCGGGAAGTAGTCGAGGTCCGCGATGGTGTCGGAGAGCTGACCGCCCTGACTAACGTTCTTGCTGATGGCCGAGCAGGCGGATTCGATGTAGGTGTTGCCGCTTGCGGAGGCGACGATGTTGAGCGACTGGAGGATGGGCACGCCGCTGCGCAGAAGAATGGCGTAGGTGCGGCAGAAGCGCGAGAGGGCGACTTTCTGGAGAAGCCCGCCGAGGATCGGCACACGGCGTATCATCTGGTCTTTGATAACGCGCCCGCGCGGTGTGCGGAAGAGCTTTCCGAGGACAACCCCGGTCCCGAAAAGAACGGCAAGGAGGATGACGAAGCGGTAGGACGCCATGAAATTGGAGACCTCGATGAGCATCTGCGTGGGCTTGGGGAGTTCCTGCCCGAAGCTTTCGAACATCTCGGCGAAGACGGGAATGACGAAGATGAGCAGGACCTGCACGAGGCAGATGGCCATGCCGATGACGACGGCCGGGTAGGTGAGGGCACCCTTGACCTTGCGCACGAGCTTGACGGTGTCCTCGAAGTAGATGGCGACCTTTTTGAGGATGTCGGCCAATCCGCCCGACGCCTCGCCTGCCTCGACCATGGAGACGAAGAGGTTGGGGAAGGCCCTGGGGTATTTGCGGCAGGCTTCGGAGAAGGACGTGCCGCTGGCGACGTCGTGTTTGACGTTGCGGATTATGATTTGAAAGACGGGGTTTTCGGTCTGCTCCTCCAGAGCTTCGAGGGCGGAGACGAGGGGTAGACCGGCGTCGAGCATGGAGGAGAGCTGCTGCGTGAAGACAGTCAGTTGGTCGAGCTTGATCTTCTTCTTCGGAGCCTGGCGCTCGTAGGCCTTTTGTTTGGCGAGGCGCTGGCCTTCCCAAAAAGAGACTTTCTTCTTCTGCCCGTAGGCGGCGGGCTGTGCGGTGGAGGAGGAGATCAATGCCATGGTCGTGTCGGAATCGGTGGAAAATGAGGTTTCTTTGAGGGACATGGGGTAGACTGTCCATTTGTAAAAGTCCACCCCGTAACGAGCCTCCGGGGGGCGGCGGGGGCATCTTTTACGCTCTCTTGGCAATTTGCGTCCGATTCCGGTGGCGCGGACGATTCGACGTTTGCAGCAGCGTAAAAGGATCGTCAAGAGTCAGGCCGCTTTTTCCGCGGGCGCTCCTTGATTTTGTGGCTGCGCAGGATGTCGAAGGCGACGTAGACGCCGAAGACGGCGGAGAGCAGGTAGCCGATGACGCCGATGGCGGGGTAGCCCCAGAGGTTGGGGCCGATACCGGTGTTGATGACGATGGAGCTGCCGATGATGAGTGCCGCGATAATGACGGAGAGGGCGAGCCGCGAGAAGGCGCTGTGGATGGTCTCGCCTACCTGGCCGAAGCCGCGGTGTTCGAGGAGGATGCCGATCTCCTCGTCCTCAAGGCGGTGGAGGACCCGCTGGAGGTCGCCGGGCAGCTCGCTGAAGGTCTCGATGCGTTCGCGCAGCCCGCTGAAGCCGGAGCGCACGACGTTCGTCGGGTTCCAGCGCTCCCAGTTGAGTTTGCGGATGTAGGGCTTGCCGACTGTGGCGAGGTTGAAGTGCGGGTCGAGGCGCGTTGACGTGTTCTCAATCGAGATGATCGCTTTGGCGAGGAGGGTGTAGTCGCGCGTGACGTGAACGCCGTTGGACCCGAAGACGAAGATCAGCTCGAAGATGACATGGCCGAGGTTGTCCATGCTCTTCAGATCTTCGTCATATTTGAAGAGGACGGTGGTGACAGCTTTTTCGAGGGTGAGGCGGTCGATGCGCCGGTTTGTCCGGCCCATGCGCATGGCGATTTGCGCGACCTTTGCGGCGTCGCGCTCGTTGCAGGCGGCGAAAAGGTCGATGAGGTTGTAGCGCATCTGCCGGGTGAGCTGCCCGGCAAGCCCCCAGTCGATGAAGCAGATACGTTTGTCCGTGGTGATGAAGATGTTGCCGGGGTGCGGGTCGCCATGGAAAAACCCGGTCACGACAATCTGCGAGAAAAATGAGTCGCCGCCGGTGCGCGCGAGTTCGGCGGCTTCTTCGGGCGGGAATTCCGACGCTTCCGGCGGTTTACCTTCGATCCATTCGGTGACGAGGATCCTCGCGGAGCGGAAGCGATCAACCACGGCGGGCGCGAAGACGCGCTCGGGGTGCTGGTTGAGGGAGTTGAAGAGCGCGGCGTTGCGGGCCTCGATGCGGAAATTCAGCTCGTTGTTGATGCCCTTCTTCAGCTCTTCGACAACGGAGGGGAGGTCGAAGGGGCGCAGCGCGGAGAACTTCTCGTGCAACTCGTCCGCGAACCACGCGAGGATCTCCAAATCCGTCTGCACCTGTTTCTGGATGCCGGGCCGCTGCACCTTGACAGCCACGATCTGGCCGGTGTCGCGCAGCCGGGCGCGGTAGATCTGGGCGATGGAGGCCGCCGCGACCGGCTCCTTCTCGAATTCCGCGAAGACCTCGTCGATCGGGTTGGCCAGTTCCCCTTCGAGGACGGGCCGGATTTCCTCAAAGGGCACGGGCTTCACCCGGCTGCGCAGCTTCTCCAGTTCCACGATCAGCTCGCGCGGGAGGACGTCCGGGCGCGTGGAGAGGATCTGGCCCATCTTCACGAAGGTCGGGCCCAGCTCCTCGATGGCGAGGCGGATGCGCTGCCAGAGCGTGTAGTTGCCCTTGATCGCCGGGGCCAGCTTCGTCAGCCACGAGGCCGGCGTGTCGACCTTTTCAAGGATTTCGTCGAAGCGGTATTTAAAAAGGATCGCGACGATTTCCTTCGCGCGGACGGCGTCGCGGAAGAGACTGAAGGAGCGTATCCGCAAAGGCGGAGGTCCTTATTTGGAGGCTTTGTCGCCGCCGTTTTCGCCGGTGTCTTTCTCCAGCGAGGCGACTTTCAGCTCAAGGGCGTTCACCCGCTTCGTGAGCTTGGCGACATCTTCCTGGCTGGCGACATGTGCCTTGTGCAGGAAATCTTCGAAGAGCGAGCCGAGGCGCTTCTCCGCCTCCTCAAACTCGCGCTTGCTCTGCGAGGTGATCTCCTCGGTGGCCTTCCGCGCCTCTTCGGCGGAGAGCTTCCCGCGTTCCACGAGATCGTTGAGAATTGATTCGACCTTTTCGGCCGTCACCACCGTCGCGCCCACCCCGGCGAGCACTGTTTTGCGTAGGAAGTCTATCATAGCGGCTTCCAAGGTAACGGAGCTTTCCCGTTTGGCAAACGCGAATGCAGGAAGGCGCGGCGGCCCGTGCACGGTCACCGCCTACGCCGCTGGTGCCGCCGCATGGCGGATTTACAATCCGAATTCCCTTGCGTCCAGAATCAAAAGGGTTTGGCTAACTGCAAATAGGCCGCCGTAATTTCTTCGCGGTCGCTTCCGCCCTGAAACTGTTGTGCCATGTTTTGCCTCCCTCGATTCCCCGCGCGTGCAGCCGCTGTGCCCGCCGCGCTCGCTCTGCTCGCCGGAATGTTTCTCCCTGCCCGTGCCGTCGGCGAATGGGTTCCCGTTGATATGGCGTCGGCGAACTGGGAGGCCGAGGCCGGTGCCGCGGTCGACCACTTGGCTGAAGACCAAGTGCGGGTCAGGACCGGAACTGGCAGCACGGTGGCCGCTTGGGTGAGCCTCGGCGATGGACTCTCGGGGGTTGGAGCCAACCCCTTCGATCCCTCGGAAGTTCTCATCGGCACGATCGCCTTCGACTTTTTCCTGCCGCCCGGCACGGTGCAGCACCAGACTGGATTCAGTGCCGGGTCCGCCGCCATGGTTTCCCGCAGCGGGTGGCTTGCTTTGGGTGGTCAAAATCGGTTTCAGACGGCAAACCCGTTCCCGCAGATTCTCGTGAGGGCGGGCGACTGGGGCACGGATCTACTCGCGCCTACCATGAGCGGGGTTTGGTACAACATGTGGCTTGTTTACGACTTGGCCGGGGGCGAGTTTTCTCTCTACGCACGCCGTGCCGACGCCGGTGATGTCGAGCCCGCGCACCGCGGAACATGGGTTTTTGCAGGCGCAACCGCCAATGAAGACTATGCGGCCCTCGAGTATTTCTCCATTGGCGCGGGCGGCATTGAGGACGGCAACTTTCCTCCGGGCGGGTCCGCCGCCGACGCGCTCGGCGGCGTCTACGCCAACATTCACACCTACGTCGGCGCCGAGCCCAACCTCACACCCACACCGGGCACCATCCAAGTCGGGGCGCCGGCGTGGGAGGTCATCGACACCTTCGCCGGGGGCGCGCCCTCCGCCGCGTGGGGCGGCGATCTGGAGGACATGGTGCTGGATTTCTCCGAAGGCTACCTCGACCTGCGGTCCGATGTGCAACTCAGTGCCTTCGCCCGCCCCGGGCAGGCGCGCAGCATCTACGTGGAGCTGCCCGAGACCGTTACGGCGGAAGACAGTCCTCCCATCTTCACCGTTACCTTCGATCTCAATATCAAAGGGCCCGTCGGCGAGACGAACAGTTTCGGTTTCGGCGTTGTCGGCACAAAGGCGGATACCTTTGATGAAGAAGGTGACCTCGTGGAGGCGGGTGTCAGCGAAATCACGCTCAGCGGTTACAACCGCCGCGGCGGCGTCGACCATTTCGGGACGTTCGGCGCAGGCGCGCAAAATCTCGTCAAGCGTGAGGATGCGGCCGTGATTCTTCCCTCCTCGGAGCGCGACGCGTGGTACCAAGTGTGGCTCGTCTACAATGCCGCCTTCCAGAGGGTGGATGTCTATGTAGCCCCCGACGGCGAAGGCGCGCCCGCCGCGCCCACGCAGTCCTACGACCTCGCCGTCGACCGCAAGGAGTTCAGCCACCTCGTTCTCGGGCACGACACGTCGGTCTACCCCGGCGTGAAGTTCGGCAACATCCATTTTGCCTCCGGCGAGCTGCTCACGCTTTCGCCGACGGCGGGGGTGTTTGTGGCGGAAGGCGGTTTGCCGGAGGACCCGCCCCGCATCCTTTTCGTCTCGGAAAACCGGTCGGCGGAATCGGCCGCGCAGTCCGTTATCGAGCGCGAGTTCAATGCCGCGCAGCGGGAGGCCTTGCGCGAAACCGACTTTGCGGCGTGGGAGAGCTACACCGATGTTACATGGCGCGACATCCCGGTGGAGTTCCGCGAGGCGCGGCTCGCCGAAATCCTGAGCGACCTCGGCCTTGCCCCCGCCGACCCGGCGGACAAGGGCTTCACCGACTTTCTCGAAGCCCGGGGCTACGACGTCCGCCGTTCATGGACGGAAGTGGAGACTGATCCCGATTCCGAAGGGGTCACCGTCACACACGAATTCTGGGGCGAGATCGGCGAGCCTTTCTCCGCGACCGGAGACTACCGCCTCTCGCAGGAGCAAATCGACCGCCTCGAGGCCGCCGACCTCATCATCATGAGCCCGGACCTGACGCCGGGCAATTACGCATGGGGCGGGCGTGCGGGAGGTCAGGCATCCACCGTTCTCATTGAGCAGTGGAACGGGTTGGAAACACCGGTCATCTCCATGAACGCAATGCTTGTTCAAACCAACGAGTTCGGCAGCTGGGGCTGGGGCTGGAGCTACGGATTCAGCGCGACGTATGACACCATAGCCGCTTTTGACCGCCAGAGTGTCAATCCACAGCAGCTGGACCGATTTGTCTTTCCCGACTGGCGGCCGCAGGTAAACCAGCCGGATTCGCCCCTCCTCGCTGGTTTGTCGTCCGTCGACGGCGACCGCCTCGCCCTCTACAGAGACTATGAGTCCTTTCCCGTTCTGCCGCGCACTCCCCGGAAGTTCAGCAACTTCGCCAATTTCCAATACCCTGCCAACGCGCGCGTTGTTCTCGAGTTGGATGTGCCCTCCTTTTTCGCGGAGGACGGCGTGGAGATTTATTCACGCGACCCCGTCCTCCTCGATGTCGATGCCGAAATCCGTTTCTTCCAGCCCACCGTGATGCCGTCCGAACGCGTCGGGACGCCCGCGGAGCGCCGCATCTATCTGGCCGCCGGCTTTGCCGACACCGGATTCTACAACTTTAGTGCGACGGGTGAGCAGATACTTCTTAACATCGTCGAGGAATTGGCCGGCCCGGGAGTAATGCCAAGCCTCGCCGTCCTCGCTCATCCGCAGGACCTCACTGTCGCCGCCGGGGTAGAGGCCATCTTTTCCGTCGAAGCGGACGGACCGGCGGAGATGACCTTCCGTTGGCAGGGCTCGTTTGACGGGGGCGGGACCTTCTCGAATCTCTCCGACGGATCACTCTTCACCGGCACGCATACCGACACGCTTACCATTCCGGAGGCGACCGCCATGCTTGACGGCCTGCGTGTGCGCGCGGTGATTTCGGACGGATCGGCGAGCCTCACAAGCGATCCGGCCCTGCTCAGCGTTGTTTCATCCGCCGCGCCGACGATCACAAGCCACCCGCAGGCGGTCTCGGCGCAGGAGGGCGGGGAGGCGGTCTTCACGGCGGTGGCGGACGGCGTGCCCGCCCCGGTGCTGCGGTGGCAGCTCTCGACGGACGGCGGCGAGGTCTTCACCGATATCGCGGAAGGCGGGGCGTATTCCGGAGTGGATACGGCGGATCTGACGGTGGTGCCGCTCACTCTCGACATGGACGGCCACCGCTTCCGCGCCGTGGCACAGAACAGCGAGGGCAGCGCGACAAGTGCCGCGGTCGTTCTGACGGTCATTCCCGTGCCCGCCGCCCCCGTCTTTGTCACGCATCCGGAAGACCGCTCCTTGCGCGAGGGGCAGGCCGCCGTGTTCAGTGTCCTCGCCGAGGGCTACCCCGCGCCTGCCTACCAGTGGCAGTTTTCCTTCGACGGGGAGAGCTACAGCAACATCACCGACGCCTCCTTTGGCGGCGGTGTATTCGCCGGGACGCAGACGGCGGAACTGACCGTGCTCTCGGCGGATGCCTTCCTCGACGGCATCCACTTCCGCGCGCGGGCCGCCAACAGCGAGGGCGAGGCCTTCAGCGCAGGTGCGCGGCTCACAGTCCCCGATGGGCTGACGCTCGACGAATGGCTCGCCGCCGCGGGGGTGCCCGCCGACCGCCGCGGCCCCGGCGACCGCCACGGGCCGCTCGCGCTTACCAACCTCGAGGCCTACGGCATGGGGCTGTCGCCCTTCGAGGCCACCCCCGCCGACCTCCTCCGCCTTGAGGGCGCGGCGGACGGGTCCGGTGTTTTCCTTTTGCACTACCGTGTGAACACCCGCGTGGAGGGTGTGGAGGTCATTGTCGAGGGGTCGACCGATCTGGCGGTATGGACCGCCGCCGAACCGCAGGAGGAATCCGTCCTCTGGGAGACCGAAGGTGTCGAGGGCCGCGAGGCGGTCTTCCCTGCTCCCGCCGATAGGCTGTTCTTGCGTTTGCGCGTTGGCGATCCGTTGCCGGAGGTCATGGTTCTTGTCGAGGGCGGAATTCTCTCCACAACCAACGAACTGAACGGCACCGGGGTCGATTCCTTCTACATCGGTCGCCACGAAGTCACTTGGGGCGAGTGGAAGGCGGTGCGGGCGTGGGCCGACGAGAACGGTTACGCATTCAGCGACGACCTCGGCGGCGGCGGGGATGGTTGCGCGAACGACCACCCGGTGCATTCGGTAACTTGGTACGATGCGGTCAAGTGGTGCAACGCGAAGAGTGAAATGGAGGGATTGACCCCCGTTTACACGGTGGGCGGAGAAGTTTACAGGACCGGTGAGGCCGTCCCGCAATGGAATTCGGGTGGTGACGGCTACCGCTTGCCTACGGAGGCAGAATGGGAGTTCGCGGCGCGCGGGGGCAACGAAAGCCAAGGCCACGCCTTCAGTGGAAGCAATAATGTTGAGGCGGTGGCGTGGTATTACGGCAACTCCGTTGAGGCGGAGTGTGATCAGGACGGTTCCCGCGGAACCCATACGGTCGGACTGAAATCGTCGAACGAGTTGGGGTTATACGACATGAGCGGAAATGTTGCCGAATGGTGCTGGGATCTATATACCCATGTGATCCCGCCGCCTCCGTTTGGTGGCGGCTCTTCTGTGGAGGTTCCTTACCGGCGGGTTCGCGGCGGAAGCTGGAATCACGGTGAAAACGATTGCGAGGTAAGTTTTAGATTCGGTGCATATCCGCCCTCCACACGACTCACCATAGGCTTCCGCCTCGCCCGCACGCCGTCACCCTGACAGCCGATTGCGCCCGGACACTTCCGGAATCGATGAGCTTACGAACTGTATTTGGCGGTGTGCTCCCCCGCCGTAGCCGGCTGCCATCCTTGCGGCCGGTCCGGGCTGTCCGAAGGTCCGCCTGCGGTTGCGCTTCGGTCCCGCGCCATGCAAACCAGTCCGCAGCCCTGGCGCGGGTGCCTTTTTGCCGTTGACGAGCGTAGCCTGAGGGCCCCAGCGAGGCACACGGACGCGGTTGGCTGGCGCAGGACGGTTTTTTGCGGGAGGGTGAAGATTGACCGGAGAGCGGCGCGGGCTACTGTGTGCGGCAATGATGAAGGGGACCGCGATTGTGGTGGTGTGGGTTTGGTTGTGGGCCGCGGTCGCGGTGTGCGCTGCAGTTCCCTTGGATGAACCCGGTGCGCCGGATGCAGAGGCGGCGGCGGAGGAACGCGGGCGCATCTACTGGGATCTCGAGTCGGCGCGGGCGGCGCTGCGGCAGGGATTTCCGGGCATGGCGCGGCGGTTTTTCGAGGCTGCGCTAGCGGCGGACCTTCCGGAGGAGGCGCGGGAGGAGATGCAACTGCCGTACGCCTCGGCACTGATTGCATTGGGGGCTTTTGCGGAAGCGGGGGATGTGCTGGATTCGTATCCCCGGCAGGATGAACCTGCATGGCTTCTGCGTAGGGCGTTTACGACCTTGTACGAGGACGACGCCGATGGCGCGCGCGAACTTCTCAGCCGGTTTCCTCCCACGGACCTCGGTGCCGACGACCGTGCGTGGTATTTTCTTCTGGAGGCGCTGCTGCTGGCTCAGTCGGGGGACGGTTCCGGGGCGTCCTCGCGGTTTGAGCAGGCAAGCCAACTTGCGGTATCGCCGACGCTGCGAACGCAGTTCGAGGTGCTCCGGCTGCGCGCGGAGATGGAGGCAGGCACCTCGGCGAGTGTTTCGGAACTCCGCGCCACGGAGCGCTCCATGCGCGGCCAGCGCGGGGGCTTCGAGGCCGCGCGGCTGCTGGCCATCGCCTTGCATAGCGAGGGCCGGACTTCTGACGCGGTGGAGGTGCTCGACCGGCAGTTGCGTTCACCCAGCCTTGCGGAGACGGGCCTGCGGCCGTCGTTTCTGCTGCTCATGGGGATGATTTCCGGCGAGGATACCGGGCGGGGCCGGCTCGCGCTGCGGCAGCTTTTCGTGGCAGACGCCGACCGCGCGCAGCGGGAAACGGCGCTCTATCTTCTTGCGCACGGACCGCTGGCTGACGGGAGCCGACCCGAGTTCGACACCTTTCTTACGGATCTTTTGGAAAATCATCCGGAGCATCCGCTGCGCGACCAGGTGCTGGTGCTTCGGGCATTGCGCCGCGCTTCGGCGGGAAGTTTTGAAGGCGCCGAGGCGGACGCCACGCTCCTGCTCGAAGAGTTTCCCGGTTCGCCCCTTGTCCGCCATGCGCACCGGCTCCTCGCCTACCTGAACTGGAGCCGCGAACCGCCGCGCTACCGCACGGCGGCCGATTACCTCAACCGTCTGCGCGCGGAGATGGAGCCCGGTGCGGCGCGCGCGCGCCTGGGCATACTGATGGGCGACTGTTATTTCAAGAACCGCGACTACGCGGCGGCGTCCGATGTCTATGCGGAAGTCTTCCGCGGACTTCCGGCAGAAGAGCGGTCGGCGCTCGTGCTCCCGTGGGTCGTGGCGGATATCCGCTCCGGCCGTTTCGACCGCGCGAGGGCGACGCTCGACGAGGCGGCTGCCGCCGGGGGCCTCGAGGCGGCGGCGCGTTGGCGGGCGGAGTGGAATTTGATCGATGCCATGCGCCGCGCGGGCCGCAGCGATGAGGCGCTCGCGCGTGCGGAGGCTCTTGTCGGCGGGGCGGAGACGGACATGCCGTCCGACCTTGCCGTGCGTTTCCGCTGGCTGGAAGCACGGCTCGCGCTGGACGCGGGGCAGACGGAGCGAGCCGTGGCGCTTGCCGACGGGTTGCTTGCCTACCTTGAGGGCTCTGACGAAAGGGTGCGGGAAGTCGTCCCCGGCGGCGGGCGGGAGGGGCTGCCGCTCGTGGTGGAGGCGGAGCCGGTGCCTGTCGCCAGCCACGTTTTGCTCCTCAAGGGTGAGGCGTATTACGCCGAGGGTGACACCGAGGCGGGCAACATGGTGTTTGAGGACCTGCGGGAGCGTTACCCGGCGTCGGGTCCGGCGATTTTGTCCTTTCTGATTTCGGCGCGCGACTTCGGGGCGGGGGACAGCCTTGGTGCGGCGCAGCAGACGCTACGGCAGCTTGCCGATGAGTACCGCGAGAGCGAGTATGCCCCGATTGCGCTGTGGGAGACCGCCATCTACGCGGAGCGGCGCGGGACCAACAGCGCTCTACGCGATGCCGTGACGACATTGGAGGATCTCATCCAGCGCTACCCGGGACACCCTCTGGTGTTTTACGCCCGGCTGAAGCAGGCCGATATTTCCCGGAAGCTGAATGATTTTGGCAGTGCCCTGATGCTCTACGAGCGCATGTTGCGGGCTTATCCGGACCATCCGGAGCGCTACCGTGTGGAGATGGGTCGGGGGGATTGCCTGCTGGCGCGCGGGAGTGTGGACGAGGGGAGTCTGGAAGATGCCGCGCTCGTCTATGAGCGGATTGTCGATCTGCCGTCCGCGCCTTACGACGCGCGCGTGGAAGCCGGGGTCAAGCTTGCCGTGGCGCTGAGGCTGCTGGGCCGGACGGACGAGGCCGGACGCGCCCTATGGACGGTGCGCACGCGGTTCGACCCGTCGTTGAACGCCGACGTGCGGCTGGAGCGGCAGGGCCGCTACTGGCTGGCGCGCGCCCTCCTTGAACTCGCCGCCGAAGCCGAGGAAGAGGGTAATGTGGGCGGAGCGCAACGTCTCTACACGGCGATTCTGGAAGGCGGACTGCCCGGCCGGGCGACGGCGCGGTCGCGCCTTGAGCGTTTCGAGTGACCGCGTGATGAGCGGAATCCTCAAGAATGTGTCCTTGGTGGCGGTCGCCACAATGGCCTCGCGCGTGCTGGGTTTGCTGCGCGACATCCTGCTCTTTGCCATGCTTGGCGTGGGCGCGGTGAACTCTGCCTTTATTCTCGCCTTCACGCTTCCGAATCTGTTCCGCCGCCTGCTCGGCGAAGGGGCGTTGTCTTCGGCCTTCATTCCGGTGCTCGCCGAAGCGCGCGAGACGGAGGGACGGGAGGCGGGATTTGCTCTGCTCAACGCCGTTCTTGTGCGCCTCGCTGTTGTCCTCGGGTTGATTATTGTCCTCGGGTGGGTGTTGCTTTTTTCGGTGCATGCGGTCGGCGGACTGGCGGAGCGGTTCTACTTCGGCTCGACGCTCTCCGCGATCCTCCTGCCCTATGTCGCGCTGATTTGTCTCGCTGCTCTTCTGGGGGCGGCGCTTAACGTGGAGCGGCGCTTTCTCTGGCCCGCCCTTTCCGCTGTGTGGCTCAATCTTGCGATGATCGGCGCGCTCGCGGCGGCGGCTTTCCTGCCGGAGGGGGAGGCGCAGAGGAGGGCGCTGTGGCTGTGTGGCGGGGTGTTGCTGGGGGGCGGGCTGCAGCTGCTCATTCCGGCGCTCGATCTCGCGCGGCAGGGGTGGCGCCCCTCCTTGCGGCGGGAGCGGCCGCCGCGCCTCGGGCGGGTATTCGAACTTTTGGTGCCGGGCTTGCTCGGGGCGGCGATCTTCCAGATCAACATCCTCGTCTCACGGCTCCTCGCCTTTTCCCTCGACGACGACGCCTCGGCCATTCTCTACCTCTCCGCCCGGCTCGTGGAGCTGCCCCTCGGCGTCTTCGCGATTGCTGTGAGCACGGTGCTCTTTCCTGAGATGTCGCGCCTCAGGGCGCGGGCGGATGACGGAGGACTGGCCCGGACGTACGGAGCAGGGCTGCGTATGATATTTCTCATTACCGTGCCGGCGTCGGTCGGCCTTGCCGTGCTGGCGGAGCCGATACTCGGCCTCCTTTTCGTATGGGGCCGATTCGGCGGGGAGGAGGTGGCGGCAACCCTGTGGCCCCTCGTCATATCGGCCTGCGGCATTCCCTTCTATGCGTGGATGGGACTTTCCGTGCGCGGGTTCCATGCTTTTCAGGACATGAAGACACCCGTGCGGCTCGGGGCACTCAATCTTGTCGTGAATCTTGTCCTGAGCCTATTGCTTATGGGGCCGTTCGGGGTTGCCGGGCTCGCTTTCGCGAATGTCGCCGCGAGCGCCCTGCACGCTGTGCTGCTGGAGATCCTGCTGCGCCGCCGCCTTGAGCCGACGGATACCCGGCGTCGCGTCTATGCCACCGTCTTCGGCGCCTCCGCCGTGATGGGGGCGGCACTATGGATCGTCGACGGTTGGATGCGCGGAATTTTCGAGGCGGAGAAGCTCGATGCCTTTGTGCGTGTGGGCGTGCTCGTCCCCGGCGGGGTGGCCCTGTACGCCCTGTGCGTTGTCATCGCCAGCCGCGACGAAGCACGCGCCGTTTTCGAACGCTGGCGCGCCGCCCGGCGGCGGGGCAATCGGTGACCGGTTTTGAAGCGGGTGTCGGCGTCCGCTCGGTACGGGGTGAACGCGGTAGAATATGCGCTGAAGGATCGTTGAAAATCTGCTTTTTAGTGGTTGTAAATCAACCACTCAGTGGTTGATTTGCAGAATGCAGTTCGAACGCCACCTTTGGGAAGGCGTGCGCGAGGCCCTGAAAGACACACCGGTCGTCTTGCTTACAGGGGCGCGTCAGACGGGAAAGACGACGCTTGTGCGGGCGTTGGCAGACAGCGCCGCCGAGCCCCGGCGCTATGTCACGCTCGATGATCCGGCGACCTTGTCGGCGGCCGGGGCAAGTCCGGTTTCGTTTGTCGAGGATTTGGGCGGGCGTGCAACGATTGACGAAGTGCAGCGCGCCCCGGAAATCTTTCTTGCCTTGAAACGCGCGGTCGACGCGGGCGGAAAGCCCGGTTGTTTCCTACTCTCCGGTTCCGCGAATGTCTTTGTCTTGCCGCGGGTGGCGGATTCTCTTGCCGGCCGTATGGAAGTTCTGACCCTGTGGCCGCTTTCGCAGGGGGAGATCGAAGGTCACCGGGAATTTTTCGTGGACGCTTGTTTCGGGACCGGCGATTTCGAGTCAGGTGGCGCCCTGCGATGGCCGGAGGTTGTGGACCGGATGGTTCGCGGAGGATATCCGGAAGCAATCCGGAGGACAGACCCGGCCCGCCGGCGTGCATGGTGGAACAGCTATGTGCTTTCGCTCTTGGAAAGGGATGTCCGGGACTTGGCGAATATCGAAGCCCTGCGGGAATTGCCGAGGTTGCTCGGGCTGCTGGCGGCACGTGCCGGCGGCTTGCTGAATTTTGCGGACCTATCCCGGACGGTCGGCATTAGCGCGACGAGTCTGAAACGATATATGGGTTTGTTCGGCGCGCTCTATCTTTACGTTGAGCTGCCCGCATGGTTCCGTAATTTGGAAAAACGATTGGCGAAGTCGCCGAAAATCTACCTAAACGACACCGGTCTTATCTGCCATTTGCGGGGTATGGACGGTGCCGCCTTGGCCGGGAACCGGGAGCGTGCCGGGCCGGTACTGGAGAATTTTGTTGTCTTGGAGTTGCGCAAGCAACTCGGGTGGAGCGCGACGGGACCGCGGATGTATCACTTCCGCGACGCCGCTGGCGCGGAAGTCGACATAGTCCTTGAGGCACCCGACGGCCGCTTGGCCGGGATCGAAGTCAAGGCTGCTTCGGATGTATCGATCAACGATTTCCGAGGGCTTCGAAGGCTCGCTGATACTGTGGGGAGCGATTTTGTGCGCGGGGTGGTTCTCTACACAGGGAGCGAGCGCCTTGCTTTCGGCGAGCGGCTCACGGCGCTGCCGGTCGCGGCCCTGTGGCGCTCCTGAAAGGCGGGGGCGACTCCGCATGGCACGAATCCGCGCGAACAATCGTCTTGATCGAGCGTTACCGCTCCGGTGGCGGTCGGAAGGCATCGTAGAGGACGCCGGGGTTGATCTCCATGTCCTGGACGGTGATGACGGAGTGGCGCTCACCGTCGCTGAGCTGGATTTCGCGCCACGGGAAGAGGACCCCGCCGACGTACTGGTAATTGCTTGGAATGAGGGTGGTGACGCGCTCGCCGGTGGCGCGGGGCTCGGTCTGTTCGACGCGGCGGAGGACAAAATCCCCGCCGTCGATGAGATGGTCGACGATATGGCCGTCGCCGAAGTCTACGCGCACGCGGTAGACGGGCCGGTTGACGAGGCGCTCGGTGCCGACGAGGGTGGTCTCGGCATCAAGTTCGCGCGTGCGCAGGAGCAGGTTCTCGATGGGCGCGCGGCGGGCTATGAGCTTTTCCTCAAAGGGATCGAGTGGCTTGGCATGGTGGCCTTTGTCCGTGACGAGGAGGGTCCATACATCCTCGCCGTCGAATCCTCGTGTGAGCGACCAATCCGAGGCGCGGAAGGTCGCGCGGAAGAGGTTGGGGCGTGCTTTGAGGATGGTGACGCGGTGGGTGGGACCGTCTTCGAGGGCGACGGTGGCGTCGATGCGCAGGGACTGGATGCCGCGGTGGGCGGCCTCGCCCCCCATGGCTTCGATATGGCGCGAGAGAACTTCGGAGAGCGGGAGATCCCGGATTTCACGCTCTGTGCTCCATGCGGCGGCAGCCGGGACGAGGGCGGATAGGAGGAGGGCGCGTTTAAGGGTCATGGGAACAGGTTCGGCGACTTTGTCTGTCTGTGCAACTTCGGGCGGAATGATCAATTCACTTGCCTCTCTTGCGTGCGGGGCAAAAGATGGATGCTGGTTTCGCTCGATTTGTTACCGGATGTTGTTCTATGTTCGGTTAACGTTTACGACGCAAGAGATATGAAATTCAAGGCCGGATTCCTCGTCGCGGCAACATTCGCCGTGTCGGCGGTGTTGTCGGCAGCGGTGGATACACGGTGGTTTTGACGCGCGAGGTGGAGGAGGAGAGCGATTTTGCAGCGATTCTCGGTGTGCCCGGGGTGGAAAATGTCATATCGCTGAACCGGATGCTGCTGCCGGAGCATCTCACCAGTCTGGACGACTTGCGCACGGCGGCATCGCGCCTGCGAGCGGACATTCTGCTCGTGTATACCTTTGACACAGTTTTCTTTGATGAAGACCGTGCGCGGCCACTCACGGCGATCACGCTCGGGCTGTCTCCGTCCCGTCGGATCACCGCCACTACGACAGCGTCGGCGCTCATCCTCGATACGAGGACGGGGTTCATCTACGGTGCACTCGAATCGACGGCGAGCGAGCGCAAGGCCTCGTCCTCATGGGGAACCCGCGAATCCGCCGACAAGGCCCGCATGGCGACGGAGCGTGATGCGTTTGCGGGGGTGGTGAGCGGATTTGTCGATCTGTGGCCGCGGATTGTCGAGCGCCACGGGCCGGCGGCGGCAATGCGTTGAGCGGGGATGCGGCGCTGTGCCTACACGATGCGCACGGGTATGCCGTGGTCGCGCAGGTAGGCTTTGGCTTCGGGGACGGTGAATTCGCCGAAGTGGAAGATGGAGGCGGCGAGGACGGCGCTGGCGCGGCCTTCTTTGAGGACGTCGACGAGGTGGTCGAGGGTGCCCGCGCCGCCGGAGGCGATGACGGGCACGGGTAAGGCGTCGCTGAGGGCGCGGGTGAGTTCGACGTCGTAGCCGGCTTTGGTGCCGTCGGCGTCCA
Source organism: Opitutales bacterium (assembly GCA_020831525.1). Taxonomy (GTDB): domain Bacteria; phylum Verrucomicrobiota; class Verrucomicrobiia; order Opitutales; family Oceanipulchritudinaceae; genus SLLG01. The sequence goes on along the minus strand of JAFIGH010000075.1, from coordinate 8,317 downwards.
TGCTGGTGAGGAGAATTTCGCCGGCGCCGCGATCACAGCATTCACGTGCCCATGCGAGGGCGTCGCGGCCGGTCGGGTTGCGGCCGCCGTGGGTGTAGACTTCCCAGCGGTTTTCTCCCGGCACGCGCTTGGCGTCGATGGCGACGACGATGCACTGGTTGCCGAAAAAGGCGGAGGCTTTGCTCACGAGATCCGGGTCGAGGAGCGCGGCAGTGTTGAGGCTGACCTTGTCGGCCCCCGCATTGAGCATGGCGCGGATGTCGTCGAGGTTGCGCAGGCCGCCGCCGACGGTGAGCGGCATGAAGCACTGCGAGGCGGTGGCTTCGACGATGTCGCGCATGATGTCGCGCCCGTCGCTCGAGGCGGTGATGTCGAGAAAGACGAGTTCGTCGGCACCCTGCGCTTCGTAGGCCTTGGCCACGGCGACGGGGTCGCCGGCGTCGCGCAGCTCCTGAAAGCGCACGCCCTTGACGACGCGCCCCTGCGTGACGTCGAGGCAGGGAATGATCCGGACCGATAGCATGGCGCGGCGCGCGGCGGCGGGCACCCGTGCGGGTGCGGCACCGCGCTCAGGAATCCATGAGGGTGATCTCCGGCTCGAAGGCGATCTTCAGGCGGTAGACCTGGCCGGGGCGCATGATGAGCGGGTGGTCGCGCTCGAGCGTCTGGATGTAGTGGAGCTTGCCCCAGTAGGTGCGGTAGTCGGGCTCGGCGGAGACGACTTCGGTTTCCTGCCATGCGGCGTGGAAGTCGTCGTGCTCCACGGAGCAGCCCAAACCTTCGCCGCCGAGGGTGAAGGTGAGCGGAACGTGTTTTTCCGAGTGCGGCGCGCCGATGGCGAGGACGTAGCGCATGCGTTCGCACGTGAGCTGCTGCTTCACGGTGAAGGCGAACTCGCTCGTGATCCGGTTGCCGGAGAAGGTCCACGCCACTTTGACGCTGCCGAGACCGGAGAGGATTTCCTCTTCGTTGGTGATGAACTCGGGCTGCTCGTAGCGGAAGTAGAAACTGCGGCGCATGCCCATGCCGGTGACGCACCGCTTGCCGTAGTAGGCGGGGACGACGTTCTTGCCGTTGATGCGCAGCTCCGGAAGGAGAATGGGCATGTAGCGGTTGACCGGCCAGTCGAAGACGCCGGGACAGTGCGGGAAGGGCAGGTTGTCGGAGGTCCCGAGGCGACCGCCGCCGATGAGCGGGATCTGCACGTGGAGGTTGGACTCCGGGTGCTGGTAGATGAAGAGGCCCTGCTCTTTCTTGTTGGCCTTGTCGAAGATGACCCAGCGGCCCATGGAGCGCGCGGGCGGGGCCTTGGCTTCCATAGAGCCTCCGATGGCGCGGGCAAGGCGCGACCACTGGCAGAGGTAGCGCGCGCCGTCAAAGTTGGACATGCGCGTGGTGTGGCGCTCCTGTGTGTCGCGCTCGCCGTCGCGGATGACGAGCACACCCTGCTCCTGGTCGAGGTAGGTGAGGAAAAAGAACTGGAAGAGGCGCCGCAGGATCTCCAGGTACTGCGGGCGCTTCTCGGCGGAGATCCAGCCGTCGCGCATGGACTGGAGGATGAGCGAGATGCAGTGCATCTGCCCGAAGGCACCGATGCCGCGGCCGAAGTTCCACCCCAGCCCGTCGGCCCGCACGATGTCGGGGAGGAGCTTGAGGTATTTCTCGGCGATGGTGCGCAGGCTGGGTAGCTTGCGCTCGCGCAGGTGGATGTTGCCGTGCAGCTGAAGGGCCTGGCGGATGAAGATGAGCCCGAGCAGACCGTAGATGTCGAAGACACCGCCCACGCCGGTGCGGGGTCCGTCGTCGAGGTAGCCCGCCGAGCTGAAGGACTGCGCACGCTCGACGTAGCGGTCGATGAGCTTGCCTGTCTCGTCTTTCTTGGAGAGACCCATGCTGAAGCGGCTCACCGCCTTGGCGATGTTGAAGGCCTGAAGGTGGTCTTCGTAGTCGCTGCGCGCGAGTAGGCGCTTGTCGAGGCACTCGCGTGTGGGGTCAAGGAGCCGCTCCCACACGATGTTGCGCTCCTTGGCGGGGCTGAAGGAAAGCAGCCCGAGCGCGGCGTAGCCGAGACCGTTTTCGTTTTCCTCCTCGGTGAAGGCCTGCGCGGTGATGCACCGGGCGGCGAGGTCGACGAGGTCGTAGCTCTCGAACTGGGTCTCGCCCGTGGCGCGGTAGAATTCTCCGATCGCCAGTGCCGCGTGTCCGGACTCGTTACTGCGGCTGTACTCCCCCTCGGTGGGTTCGATGGTGCCGTCGGCGTTTATCGCATGGAGGTTATGGCCCAACATCGAACGGGCCATGTCCAAGCACTGGTCAGCGAAGTTCTGCATTACGTAAAGGGCGAGGAATAAAGGACCCGCAGTTTTTGCGAGCAAGTCAAAATCTGAAAAATCGCGGCTTCACGGCGCGCCGGTGGTTTGCGCAGTGGCCGCGGGGCGGGAGTTCCGGCGGGCCTCAAATGTCGATGAGCTTGAAAAACTGCTCGTTTGTGGTGGTTTTGGCGAGACGTTCGAGGGCGGTCTCGGCGGCGTCCTCGATTTTCATGGAGGCGAGGGCGCGGCGGAAGAAATGGCTCTTTTTCAGCAGGTCGGGCGGGAGGATGAGTTCCTCTTTGCGGGTGCCGGAGGCGTTGACATTGATGGCGGGCCAGAGGCGCAACTCGGCGACCTTGCGGTCGAGAACCATCTCCATGTTGCCCGTGCCCTTGAATTCCTGGAAGATAAGGTCATCCATGCGGCTGCCCGTTTCGATGAGGGCGGAGGCGACGATGGTGAGGCTGCCGCCGTCCTCGGTGTTGCGCGCGGCGGAGAAGAGCTGGCGCGGACGCTCGAGGGCGCGGATGTCGAGGCCGCCCGTCATGGTGCGCCCGCTGCCGCTGCGGGCGGCGTTGTAGGCGCGGGCGAGGCGGGTGAGCGAGTCCATGAGGATGACGACGTCCTTGCCCGCCTCGACCTGCCGCTTGGCGTGCTCGATCGCCATTTCGGCGACCTGCAAGTGGTTTTTCACGTTCTCGTCGTTGGAGGACGCGAAGAGGCGGCCCGGCACGTTGCGGCGCATGTCCGTCACTTCCTCGGGCCGCTCGTCGACAAGGAGGAGAATGATCTCGCACTCGGGGTGGTTGGCTTCGACGCCGAGGGCGATCTCCTGCAGAAGTGTGGTCTTGCCCGTGCGTGGCGGGGCGACGATGAGACCGCGCTGCCCCTTGCCGATGGGGCAAAAGATGTCCATAACGCGCCCGCACATGCTGCCGGAGCCGGGGCGTTCGAGGCGCAGCCACTTGTCGGGAGTGACGGTGAGGAGTTGCTCGAAGGGCAGACGCTTTTTGCGTTCCTCGACGGAGAGCCCGTCGATCGTCTCGATGAAACGCACCTTGGGGTTGGGATGGTTGCGGTCCTGCTGCGCGCGGGCGGTGACATAGCTGCCGCGCCCGATCTTGAACCGGCGGATCAGCTCGCGCGGCATGAACGGATCGCTCGGGCGGAAGCGCCCGTGGTTGGCCGGGTTCATCAGCAGGCCCGCTTTGTTGTTCTGCGGTTCGAAAATGCCTTCCACGGTGAGTTCCGCGGACGATTGGTTATCGCTTTTCATGTCTAAACGTCAAAGCCCCGTACGGGGATTCGTAGAAACCTTGGCGGAATGCCTTTGGATAATCGCAGGCCGGGTTTTCTACAACCCGGAGGCCGGCCGAATCTCGCTCGGAGCGGGATATGTGCGGGCGACAAGACCGGAAGGATTCAGAAATTTCGAAGAAAGAATGTATCGTGCGGGGGTGTCAACATCGCAGTTTACCCAATCTTCCGCCTTTTCGCGGGAGCCCGGGGCTACCGGGGGGAGTTGACACGGTGCGCGGGTGGATTGTGATGGGCGGCATAGCGTATGTGGGCGAAGACGGCAGACCGAGCGGAGGGCTTTTCCCTGGTGGAGGTGCTCGTCGCGCTCGCCGTCGTGGCCATCCTTGCCGGATTGATCTTCGGGCTTGCGGGCGGCATCGGGCAGCGCTCCGCCGCGGCCCGTGCGGAGGGCGAGTTGGCAGCGCTCTCTCAGGCGTTGGAGCGCTTCCGCTCGCTTTATGGAGATTATCCGTGGGTCACTGGGGACGAAGGCTTTCTCGACCTCTACGCCGCGCTCACCGGGACTGCTGATGTGCGCGGACGCCCGTTTCCGGCGCTTGACGGTGCGCGCAAGCGACAGCACTTCGTCGACCTCTCTCGCTTTACGGTGGGCCGGTTGGATTCGACCGAACCGGTGACACCCGTGCCGATTTTCGCGGGGGACGAGGTGGCGCTCCTCGACAGCGACTACGCGCGGCACTTTTTCATGGATCCGTGGGGCAGTCCCTACATCTACCTCTACCGCACGGGGCCGGACGATGCATGGGAGCGCGGCGGCTACGTGCTCCTCTCTCTCGGGCCGAGCGGCGGAGAAGAGCGCCTGCGCGACCGCGTGCAGGACCACGGGGTGCCCCCATCGGGGATCCTCCCGCCCGACTACACCGAAAGGGAAACCGCGCATGACAACATTCTCGCACCCTGACCGGCACCGGATCCACGCGCTTCCGGGCGCAGCGCGGCGGCGCACCACCCGCCGCGGGTTCACCATTGTCGAGGTGCTTCTCGTCGTTGCCGTCATCGCCATTCTCCTCGCGCTCCTCATCCCCGTGGCCTCTACTGTGCGCGACAATGCGATGCGCAACAAAACGCGCGCGCAGTTGGCGCAGTATGCCACCGCCTACGAGGCCTTCCGCGCCGACCGGGGGCATTATCCCTCCATGGGCGCGCCCGGGGCGGAGTTCAACCTCCGCGGCAACAACGCCGTCTTTGTCGAGACACTCACCGGGCGCGGCCTCGACGGCAACCCGGCGACGAATGCCTACGCCCTGCGCGTCAACCCCAACCGCGAACGTTACTACACCTTTACCGCCGCCGAATTCGCTCCCGCCGGAGATTCCCGCGAGGGCGAGATTGTCGATGCCTTCGGCAACCCAAACATCGTGGTCGTAAGCGACCGGCGCGGCGGCGGGGTGGTGCGCAGCGCGGATTTTCAAATTCTTCCCGCCGAACGGCGCCCGGACACGCTTATGGGCGGGGTGTTTTTCTACACGGCGAACCCCGACGAAGACCCGGAATGGGAGTGGATAGTCACATGGGAATAATGGGTAGGGCGCGGCGCGGCGGGTTTTCCCTGCTCGAACTGGTGATCGTGCTCAGCCTCATCGCCCTCCTCGGCGCGGGCCTCGGCATCGCCCTGCGCACGGGCGGGGGATCGCCTATGCGGGCCGGAGAGACGACGCTCGCCCGCATGGCGCAGGCCGCCCGCGCGCAGGCCGTCCTCCTGCAGACACCCGCCCGTCTCATCATTCTCGACGATCCCGGCGACGCCGCGGGTCACCTGCGCTGGTGCGGAGTCGTCTACGCCGATCCCGATGCCGATGGATCTCTCTGGGTCGCGGCAAACCAAGGTGTCCGTTTGCCCGACAGCGTGCTTTTCCACCCGCCCGACGGCACGGCGCGCATGGAACTGGATTTTCCCCGCGCAACAGGCGTTGCGGAGGGCGCAGGCACGGCCCGTGCGTGGTATTTTATTGAGTTCGACGCGCGGGGTCGGGTGGAACGCGCCCATTCCGTGCCGCTTGCGCGCGAACCCGAAAACTGGGACGGCCGCGCGGCGTCGCTGCCCGGAGCGACGGGAGGCTTTCTCGTGCAGCGGTCGGGCACTGTCATTTTTGTGGGAGGGGAGGATCTGCCATGAGGGGTGGAAGACGGCGCATCGTCAAAGGGCGGGCTCGCCGGGCGTTCTCCCTCGTCGAAGTCCTCCTTGCCGTCGGTGTCTTCTCTGTCGCGGTGCTTGCCCTCATTGCCCTCATAGGGCCGCTCCTCAGCGACCTGCGGGAGGCCCGCGACGATGCGGCGGCGGAGTCGGTCCTCGCCCTCGCCGCCGTGCTCGCGCGCGAAGAGGGCTCGGAGTGGGAGAGCGTGCTCGCGGCGGGCGGGACGGTGGTCCGCTTCATCGCCCCTCCCGCCCGCGGCGCCATTGGCGATGCGGACAATGATGTGCGGGACTTGGTGTTTGACGAAGACGGTCTGCGTGCGCGGCTCGCCGCCGGAGTGGAAATCGGCGGCTCGGTCACCGAACTGCGCGGGCGGCACGCGCCCGCCGCCGTCCCGCAAGAAGCACCGCATCGTGTTGTCGTCTTCGAAGCCCGCAACCTTCCGCCGCCGGAACCGGATTCGGACACCGCCACCTACCTGGCGCGTTTCCGCGCACTTTCACCCAATTTCACCTTTCCCGTCCTCGTGCGGCCATGAGAACCTGCGGGCACAAACACGCACTGCGCCCGGAGGCGGGCTTCACACTCCTCGAACTGGTTGTGGCAGCGGCCCTCATGGCGGGGTTGCTCATTCTCATTTTCCAGATTGTCGGCGCCGTCCTCAACCCGTGGACGAGGGAGACCGACCGCGTCTCCGCTGCTCTACAGGCCGATGCCGCGCTGGATGCCCTCGCCGCCGATGTGCAGAGCGCTGCAGGCGGCGCAGGCAGGGGGGTGCTGGTGATTCCCGATGACCTCGCCTCCGGCGCTCCGCTGCGCATCCTGCGTCGGGAGGCCGGAGGCGACCTTTCCGTTGCCGCCTATTGGCTGGACACATGGACGACCGGCGCTGGCGACGCGGTGCCGTCGCTTTTCTCCGCAGTGTTGCCACCGGAGGAGACATGGACGGCGCTCCTTGCGGACTCGGGAGAGACTCTGGAGGTGTTGGGCAGCGGGGATTTCCCGCCCGCGGCTACAGACACCCTCCTTGCGGCGGGGGTCGTGGACTTCGAGGTCGCCGCCTATCTCCGCGAAGGCGGCGTGCCGGTCCGTGCCGCGCCCGTGGCGGGCGACAGCGGCGGGCTGCGCTTTCCCCGCGAATCCGCCGATGGAGGCGGCGAACGTGCCATGCCCGCCTTCCTCGATATCCGCCTGCGCATCCTCTCCAATGCCGACCTCGAGCGCCTCGCCGCCCTGCGCGCCGGCTCCGCCGAGTTTCCCGAACAAACCGAAGCCGAAATCCACGAGCGCTTCGGCACATGGTTCCAGCGCCGAGTCCGCCTGCCGTCCGCTCAATGACTGCTCTCCGCGTGCCGAAACTCACCAAGCCATATAAATGCCAGGCATTTGATTTAAGTAGAAAGAATGTGCGTTTTTGCGCATGAATTATGATAGAGTAAATTTATACATGGTATCGTTGTATCATTGCTTTGGTGTGTCTAACTACAATGCCAAGCATGAAATCTGCAATGAAGAGCTCGGCGTCTTCCCGGATGAACGCACCCTGCGCCAGGATTTTCTTCAAGAGCTATAAGGCCGGCTGGCTGGATTACCTGGAATCGCTCTGAGGGGTGCGGTCGCGGGTGAGTTCGTGCCAGAAGGAGGGGGCGTCGCGGTGGTCGTCGACGACAATGCGCTCACCTCTTTCGCAGAAGGCGTGGAGGGCGTGCGTCAGGGGAAGGTTGAAGCCCTCGCGGCGCGCTTCTTCGAGGTAGTAGGGTAACTCCCGGAACTTCACGCCCTGATCGATCCCGTGTTCCTTGATGACGTGCTGCGCGACTTCGGAGAGTCGACTGCCTGCAAAGATGCTGGCGACTTGGTTGATATCGAGATCGCTATGCTGGGCAAAGGCGAGGATTTCTAGCCAAGCGGCGTTGTCGAAGGCCATCTTCAACTGGTTGACACCCTTCATGGCCTGGCCAGCCCCGGCGGGGCCACAGGGGTGCAACATGTCTTCCCCTGCGAAGGCGGCAAGAAGCGGGCGGTAAGCGGCAAAGTCCGCTTCCGACCCGCCAAAGAAGACGTGCAGCCGTCGCTTCTCGGCCCCAAACTTGCCGCCGGAAAGAGGAGCGTCATTGAGCGACACTCCCTTGTCCGCGAATTCACGGTGCACCTCGCGGAAGTCCGCTGGGATCGTCGTCCCGGTCTCGAGGACGCGCTGGCCCTTTTTCGTGAGCTGGAGAAGCTCGTCGCGCGCGACCTTCATGAAGGCGGTCGAGCTTGGCAGGCTGCACAGAATGACATCCACGGAGCCCACTAGTTTGGCAAGGGATGCAGCGGCCTTGGGACCACTTTTCTCCAGCGCTTCCATCTGTTCGGGCCGCAGGTCAAACCCGCTGACCGTGTAGCCTGCGGCATGCAGGTTGGAGGCGATGGGGAGCCCCATATCGCCGAGACCGAGAACGCCCACCGAAGCGGGTGGGGCGATGTTTTCCGTGTTGGGAGATGTCATTTACGTAGAGCCTGTCCCAAAAACCCGGAATCCGTAACGCCGGCCGGGTCCGGCGGTTT
>JAFIGH010000074.1 GCA_020831525.1 Opitutales bacterium | reverse complement strand
CTGAAGCGCGCCGCAGCGCCGCGACCCACACCTCCCGCTGCACATCCGCCAGCAAGCGGCGCCTGTGCACAATGCGGGTATAGACATGATAGACGGCGATTTCATCTGACTTCAGTCTTTTATCTCCCATAATAAATTGATTATCTCAGAGATTTTTTCTTTTCTGTCAACTGAAACTTCCGGGAAGTCACTCTACGCCGCAGGCGCGGCGGAAAGGGAAGAGACAGATCGCTCTGCGGTGCTCTCGTCGCGCACGGAGCGGGCGGCGCGTACTGAGACGAGGGCGCTCGAGCCGACCATGAGCAGCGCGGCGACGACCGGATGGAGGATACCCGCGGCGGCGAGGGCCATTCCGATGACGTTGTACTGGACGGCGAAGAGCAGATTGCCCCGAAGCCGGATGCGCACACGCCGCGCCAGCGCGATGGCGTCGGGAAGCGAAGAAAAGTCATCGCCGAGGAAGACAGCATCGGCGGAAGCACGCGTGAGGGAAGCCGCCGATCCCATTGCGATAGAACCGGAGGCCCGTGCCATCGCCCCGGCATCGTTGATCCCGTCGCCGACATAGAGGATGCGCCGGCCACGCGCCTGGGCCTCGTCGACGAACCGCACCTTCGCCTCGGGAAGCAGTCCACTCCGCACCTCCCAGTCGTCGGGCAGTCCCGCGGGCGGACGGGGATCCCCCGTCAAGACAGACACACGCAGGCCGAGCCCGCGTAGACGTTCTCCTGCCTCAGCGAGTCCGGCGCGGAAACACTCTGCGACAACGAAGGAGACCGCCTCGACACCGTCGACGGAGACAACCACCGCACCCCCCGGATCTACCGGGTGAACGCTGCCCGGGCGGCTTGTGCCGAGCGAAAACATACGTTCGCCGACACGCACCCGGCGTCCTTCGACATAACCCTCCACCCCTGCGCCTGGAACCAGGCGGAAGTTCTCCACGGCAAGCGCCTCGCGCGGTCCCACATATACAAGTAAGGAGCGCGCCACCGGATGCTTTCCGGCGCGCTCCTCCAAGGCGGCAACGGCGCTGAGCACCCACTCCCGGTCCGCCGCTCCGGCAGGAGCCCATGCCGCGTCAGCGACAACGGGCCTTGCCTCGCTGAGCGTGCCCGTCTTATCGAACACGACTGTATCGGCCGCACCGAGACCGTCCATAAGCCTTCCCGAGCGGGCCACATACCCTTGCCGCAGCAAGCGTTGCAAACCGGTCCATACCGCTATGGGGGCGGCAAGGCCGAGCGCGCACGGGCAGGCAACGAGAAGTACCGCCATGGCATTGAAGAGCGCCCGCCACCAAGGTTCCGCCGACAAAAAATGCCAGCCGAGAAACGTCAGTGCGGCAATCGCCGCAACAAACGGAACAAACCACGCCACAAGGCGCTGCGCCTGCGCCTCAAGCGCCGATGGAACCGCCGCGGCAGACCGCACCGAGGCGAGGATACCGTCGAAAACCCTTTGCCCGTAGGGCACCTTTACCTCGATGGTCATTGCGCCGTCGACTGCCCAAGAGCCTGCGAGAACGGAATCGTCCAATCCCTTCGCGAGCGGGCGCGGCTCCCCCGTGATCGAGGTCTCCTCCACGTATCCTCTGCCTCCGGTCACGATCCCGTCCACCGCGATCGCCTCGCCCGGACGCACCTCCACGATATCGCCGGGCACGACCTGCGCCGCCCGCACCATTCGCGCAACGCCGCCCGCCGACACCACGCGCGCCCGGTCAAAAGTTTCGCTGGCGTCAAGCGCCGCCCGCTCCACCTCCGTCCGGCCGCGGTCACCGACGCGCTTGCCCACCGTGTAGACGCACAACACCACAGCCACGACCTCGTAATACACAGCACCTTCACCGGTGAGCGACGATACCGTGGAGCCCGCCAGCGCACCCAGCGCGCTGAGGACAAAGAGACTCTCGACGGTGATCCGCCCGGCCCGGAGGGCACGCCATGTATTCCGCGCCAGAGGAGCCCCGAGAAGCAGCCCCACGACAGCGACGGAGAGAAAGAGCGCCCCGTGGATCGACCAATAGGCCGTACTTCCGTAAAACGGTGCCTCACCCGCGCGCAGAGCGTTATTATAACCCAGCCCGAAAACCATTCCCTGCCCCGCCAGCGCGAGGGAAATCGCCACGCGAAACCATGTTGAGTCTCCGCCGCGCACACCCGCTTGTGCCGGACCCGCTCCACAGCATGCATCCGCCGTCCTCACCGGTGTCTGTTCGCCGCAACACGACATACCCGCCATCGTCAACCGATGGTCGACGGCTGTCCAGTCCCGTCCGGGCAAACCTGCACTACACGCCACCAATGAAAGGGTGCGGCAGCAGTTCGGCGACCGTGATGAGACGGACACGTCGCAAACGGGCGTCGGCACACACAACAGGCATGTCCGGACGCCCGCAGGCGGCGGCGAGTTCGGCGAGAATCTGGCGGCAGGCCCCGCAGGGCATAACCGGCTCGTCGGGACCGCCCTCCGCCGACCTGCCGAAGACGGCGGCCGCACGCACCCGCTCCCGCGCTCCCTCCATATTCGCGCGGAAGACGGCAACGCGCTCGGCACACATGGTCAACCCGTAGGAATCACTCTCATAATTCGCCCCGGTGACAACAGTGCCGTCGTCCAGAAGCAACGCGGCACCGACACGGAAACGCGAAAAAGGCGCGTGAGCGGAATCCGCGGCACTAGCCGCCGCGCGCGCGAGGCCAGCAAGTCCCACGTCAATCTCCGTTATATCCGCAAACTCCTCCATCGCGCATTCCACACAAACGCGCACCGCCCGTCTGGCAAGCACGCCGGTGTTCTGTTCATTGAAAAACACCCACCGGAGAAATGATTTTTCCGGAACGGGAAATCACGCGCCCACACCCTTGTCACTCCCCGTCCCCGCCGGCCGGCTTGTCCTCTTTCGGAGCGTCCTTCATGGGGGCGGTGGTTTCGGTGGCGGAGGCGGTGCTGCCGAAGGCGCGGCGGAGATCGTGGCCGCTGGGCTCCTGGAAGACGCGCAGGCCGAATTCGCCGACAATGGACAGAAGGTGATCAAAAATGTCGGACTGTATGCCCTCGTAGGCCACCCACTGGGTCTTGTTGGTGAAGGCGTAGATCTCGATCGGGATCCCGTGTTCTCCGGGGTCGAGCTGGCGGACGATCATCAGTTCTTCCTGGAAGACGCCGGGGTGGTCCTTGAGGTAGGCAAGGCAGTAAGCCCGGAACGTGCCGAGATTGGTGAGGCGGCGGCCGTTGCAGAGAACCTCCATGTCGAGACAGGACTCCTCGTTAGACTCCTCGACCTCCTGCAGCTTCGCCTCAAGGTAGGGCCGCAGGCGCTTGATGCGCATGAAGCGCTCGAGCATCGGTTTGTCGACAAAGCCGATCGTCTGCATGTCGATGTGGATGGGACGCTTCATGCGGCGGCCCTTGTTCTCAAACATTCCCCTCCAGTTCTTGAACGACTTGGAGATCAGGTCATAGGACGGAACTGTTGTGATCGTGCGATCCCAATTGCGTACCTTCACGGTGGTCAGGGAAACATCAATGACATTGCCGTCGGCACCGTTGGAGGGCATCTCGATCCAGTCGCCCACGCGCACCATTTCGTTGACCGAGATCATGACGCCGGCGACCAGCCCGAGCAGCGCGTCGCGGAAAATGAGAAGCATTACGGCAGTGAGCGCGCCAAGGCCGCTGAGAAAATAGAGCGGGCTCTGCCCGAAGATTATGGAGAGGATGAAAATCGCTCCGATAATGAAAACAACGAGCTTGATCGCTTGGGCGAATCCTTTGACTGGCACACCCTCCTCCGCGACATGCATTTCGATGAACTGCTGGATCGTGTTGATGACCGCGCTCACCACGAGAAGCAGAATGGCCACGACGTAGACCATCACCACGCCATGGATGACAGCCATCACCGTTTCGTTCCCAAGGAACAATCCTTTCCCGAGGAGGTTGATGACAGCGGCTGGCGCAAGATGGGAAAGGCGGGCAAAAACGCGGTTGTCGCGCAGCGTGTTGTCCCACTTCCACGGCGTGCGTGAGACAACGTTGTCGATCACACGCAGGATGATTTTTTTCGCGATCCAATTGGCGATGACAGCGATACACCCGATGAAGACGACCACTGTAAGCACAGCGGCGATCCGCGCCACCTCGCCGCCCGCGCCCGCACGCTCCACCCACTCGATGATCCGGTCCATCAGCCAGACCATCGACTCCGCCGATACGGGGACAAGCGGCTCCGCCTCGCCGGGAACGTCAGTCAGCGGACCCGCGCCGTCGCCGCCGTTGTCTCCATTGTCTTCACCGCGCGCGGTCGCCGCCAAACCAGCGAAAACCGCAAAGCCTTGCCACCAGCGTTTCATGACGATCAACGCAAACCCCCGCACGGTGCCCGAGGCAAGGCATTTGTGTTGCACAGGCGCAAAGGGATGCATGGGTTAGAGCGCCATGCGTTTGTCGGACGATCTGGGCCGCGTTCTGCGGCGGGGCGAAACCTGCACGGTAACCGTTCAGGGTATCCTTGAAGAGGTGGGCGAGAAAGGCTTCGGCCTGCTCCTCGTCGTCCTCAGCCTTCCCAGCGCGTTGCCTGTGCCGGCGCCCGGCTACAGCATCCCTTTCGGTATAATCCTCTTCCTCCTTGGCTTGCAAATGGCGGCGGGCCGGACCGCCCCGCGCCTGCCCCGCCGCCTCGGGCGCATCGAATTGAGCCACCGCGCCACCGCCGCCATGGAATCGGCGGGCACGAAGTTTCTCTCCAAGCTGGAATTCTTCATCCGCCCCCGCCTGTACTGGATAGGCTCGCGTGCGGGCCGGGCCGTCATGAGCGGGCTCGTTCTTTTCATGGCTCTGCTTATGTGCGTTCCGATTCCCGGCACTAACACGATTCCCGCCATTGCCGTCTTTCTCATCGGCATCGGACTTGCGGAAGAAGACGGCGTCTTCGCCCTGCTTGCGCTGGGAGCCGCCGCGGCGGCAGCGCTCGTCTATTTGGCGGCTTTCTACTTTCTTATCACGTTCTTCCAGGAATACGGCTGGGACGCGGTGAACCAGTTTCTGTCTATGGTGAAAACCTTCCTGCGCAGCCTCCTCGGAGGCGAGTCGCCCAGTGAAACGGTGCCGGAAGTTTGATCCCGCCTCCATTCCCGGAACCGCCCTTTCAGGCGTCAGGATATGAGAAGGGCAGGCCGCTTCAATCCAGTCCCCAGCCCGGGGGGAGAAACTCCGCCAGTTCTTCATCGGTAATCCACTCGCCGAACGCTTGGAAATAATACGACCGCGGTGCGCGCGTACCCCGCTCGTAGTAGAGCCAAGTGGTTTGGATAGGATTGCGCCAGTAATACCACGGGTAGGCGTCCTCGCTTGTCCACAGCCACCCAAGCACGCGGTCGAAGAGCCAGATACTCTCCGCGCTCTCGCCCGCGACGGCGGCGATCCAGCCATGGTCTTCGTGGTAGATACCGAAGTCTCCGGGCGGATCGTAGAAGACGCCGAACCAGTCGAGGAAGAACTTGCGGTCCCCCAACGGCTCCGCGCCGCTCCACGGCGCCACGGCGTCATCCCGCCCCGGCGGCAGCGAAAGATCGGTCGAGATCCGCCGCGGTGTGACGAACTGAATATGGTCGCCGAAGGTGCCGAGTTGCTGGGCCTCAGCCACACCTTCGGGCCCGAGCAACATTATCGTGACCGTCCCTGTTTCCGGATCGCGCACGAGGATATCCTCACGTTTGTCCGAATTGTAGTCCCCGGCGGCGACGACCTCAAGGAACGGCACCTCTGTGGTCAGACGCGTACGCGGCGCTTTCGGCGAGGCGCCGTCCATCAACTGGAGGTAAAGATCGCCGCTCAGGCGGTCTTGAAGGATGAGATCGTTACGCTGGTCTTCGTCGACATCCAGAGCCACAAGAATTTCGTAGGGTGAACCGAATGGAAGGAGGATCTCGCCGGGAAGCGCCTCGATTGGGCCCACGGGTTCGCCGTTTTCCTCTTCCTCTCCGTTTTCACCCTCCTCGCCCTCTTCAACCGGTGGTAGCGCTGTTGCCGGAACCGTGGCCGTACCCATGATCCATACGGTCACTTCACCGCTGTAGGCGTTTTTCCACAGCAGATCGTCCGAGCCGGTTCCGGTGAGATCCGTCGCAAGGTGGGGGCTCCAGTCCTCCGAGGGCATCGTGAACTCGACCGAGGTACTCGTAAGCGTGCTCGTGCCGATGGTGGCGTCGACCAACTCGTAAAGAGTGGGCGAGCGGCGGAAAAGCAACTCGCGCGTTCCGTCGCCGGTAAAGTCAGCGTGCAATAGGAACTCACGGGGCACACCGTCGTTAAAGAGAAAACCGGCCCACACAACATCGTTGGCTACCGTATGCCAGACGGCGTAATGACCACTGGCCGGATGGTACCAAAGCAAACTCACATACCCATCGCCCCGTAAATCACCGCTCATCTTCAACTCCCATCCGCTGTTCAGTTCGTCGACCGTAAGGCGGTTCATACTCATTCCTTCCTCGAAGAGAAGCATGTCGACACGGGAATTCCCCTCTTGATACACGGCAATGTCTGTCTGGTTATTGAGGTCGAAATCACCCAAGGCGACTTGACTTGGCGCGACCGCGGTCAAGCCAGTGTCCATGGCGGACCAGTTGCCCCGCACACCGAACTCACCCGTATCCGCATCGAAATAACTGCCCTCACCGCGGAGGACATAGAGACGGTTGGACGACGAGTCCCACCACAGCATGTCCGTCAACTCGTTGCCGTCGAAATTCGGGCGGGGAACGACCGGGAAGACCTCAAGCCGCATCAATGCCGTGTCACCGCCGAACTGATTGAAGACATACACCTCAACTTCGTACTCCCCAACTGATGTCGGAAGAGTTGGCGTACCGGAAAACGCGCCGTCCGCCAAGCCGATGCCGGAAGCCTCCAGCGGAACGAGCGTCCGTGCCCCGCCCTCGCCGATACGATAAGCAACAGTGAAGAAATTTAGCTCCCCGGCCTCCGCCACCTCATCGCGCGTGGTCAGCACGGCGAGGGGAGTCAGCGGTAGCCCGAGTGTGACGGATGCCGACAGATTCTCCGCATTGGTTATGAAGGGAACCTCCTCGTCCTCAACCGGAGGGAGAATCGTAAACTCAATCTCTTCCTCCGTCGTCCCGACAGCGTTGGAAAGAACAAAGGTCGCGGTAAATGTGCCCTCCTCCGCGGGAGTACCCGAGATCACCTGAGTCACCGGATCATAGGCTAGACCGGCGGGCAGACCGCTGATCGAGACATCCGTCGGACCCTGGCCGAAGACTGCGTTGTAATACAGCGTACGGCCCACCGCGGCGCTCGCCGAGGCCTCGCTCACAAGAAAAGGCGCGGCCGGCTCGGTGATAAAGGCGAGGTCATCCATCAAGACAAACGTCCGGAAATTCCGACCGATGATACGGACCTTGAGGCGGGTGATACTCGTCCCATCCGGCGCTTGAACGCCGAAAAACGTATCCCAGCCGCCGAGCGATTGGCGCGTGAACGAAGTCAGCAGTTCGCTGCCGCCGTCGGAAAACTCCACCAGCACACGGATATTATCCGGATTATCCGGAGTTCCGCCAAGGCCCTGCCAATACTGGAAATTACTCACACTCAGGAGGATAAAACCAAGAGCCGTCACATTGTCACGCGGGTCAATGTCAATATCGAGCATCCCCGGATTGAAGGTAAACGGCATCGACATCGCGCGCATCGTCCCTCCGGCGTATCCACTGCGGCCAACCCACCAGTAGTAGTTGTCGTTGACCATGGAACCGAGGTCTTCGGATCCCGGTGATTCAAGGTCGGCCAACTCGCCCTCGACATAATTCTGCGCTCCGCGCCGGAGGATCAGCTCGCGTTCCCTGTTCGGCCCGAACAAGGCAATCATCTGATTAAAATTGGTCGTCTCATTCTGCGGCAGAAAATCGGGATCCTCAGGACCGGGGTCACGGCGGTTGACGACTTCGGTCCGCCTCGAAAAATCAACGAGCCCGGCATCGTATGCGCGCTGCCGCGCGTCGTTGATAAACTCCTGACGCTCCAGCGGCGTGTCGAAAACGACGCCCTCGTCAATCAGCCTATCCTCTTCTTCTCCGATAAAACGCCGGACTGCCGTGCGGTCATAGTCAACATGAGCGCCGCTATATATTGGATTGTCGAAATTGATGATACCGCCCCGTCCTTCACGGTATGCGGTCGAGAGCATCTCCTGAAAGTCCGCGAACGGCACGCCGCTGGCAAAGTCATCACCGTCGGTCGGAAAATTGTTGATCTGGTTGTCCGTACCGAACGCTTCGACGACGAGAAAGCGCGCTGATTCACGGATAAAATTCAGCTCCTCGTCCGCATTCTGGCCGGTGAGCGGCGACGCCAGGATCACTCCGGCGGCAAAGAGAGAGGTGAGCGCGGGGTTCAGATGGAAATTACGTTTCATTGCAGACCGTGTTGGCATTTTTAGGGAAACTGAGTTGACGGACTAGAATCTGTAAGAGGCCGTGAGCCGCCAGCGGCGGGGTTCTGTGTAAGCGTATCCGTAAACCGTGTCGTCATCCAAAAGATTGGTGATGTTCAGGCGAAGATTCAGTTCGCGGTCATCCCAAAGCGCCACGGAGTAGCCGAACGCCATATCCACGGTAACGCGGTCGGGAATGACCTTGTAGGATGAGGTCGAGAAAAAGTCGAACTGCGCCTCGCGGCGGTCGGTCCAGCGAACCCCGAGGCCGATATCAAAACCCTCAAGCGGCCCCTCCCGGAAGGTGTATTTGTTCCACACCCGGAAGGTGTACTTCGGAGTATCATTGTTGAGGCGCTCATCGAGCCACGGCAGCGAACTGATGATTCCGTCTTCGACACCCTGCCGGGCCTTCACGCGGTCAAAAACGAACTGATCGTCCACAATGCCTTCGAAACGGAGGTATACCGCGTCGAGGATCGTGTACTTGTTATAACTGAAGGAAACGATGGTCTCGAAATTCGGAACAAAATCGATGAAGAAGAATTGGGCGTCAAAGCCCTCCGAACGGTCCTCGCGGAGTGCGCGTTGGCCCGGCGACTGCCGGCCCTCAGCTTCCCACCTGTCCGACTCAACGACAGAATCCGGGGCGGGATTGAGTATCTCGGCGTTGACGACAACATTCTCACGCGTGATCGAATACAGCGAAAACGAACCGGAAATGCGGTTGTCCATAAAGTCGACCTTGGCACCGATCTCATAACTTTGACCACTTTGCGGGTCGGGGATCAGCCCGTCCGGCGTCGTTTGGCCCCCGGTCACCTCGGGATCGAGAGCACTGGCGGTCAGTGCGAAAATAGCTATATCCACCGTGGGAGACCATGAAACGCCCAGAGAGTAATTGACCTCTGATGTAGCGGGCTGCCGGATAACATCCGGCTTCAACCTGCCGACAAGGCTTTCGTCACCCGCTAACTCCAGCGACTCCTCCCGGTTATAGCGCTGACTGCGGCGGGATATCTGGTATCGGTCATAGCGCAAACCGAGGATAGTGCGCAACCGGTCATCGAAAAAGCTGGTCTGGTGAATCAAATAGGAACCGAAGGCTTCCGCATCAAAGCCCCGCACGGCATCTGCCGTCTGGTAGAATCCTTCCGTAGGCGAAGGGTCGAAACGGATGGGATTCAAATTGTTGATCGACTGGAAGCGGGGACGGGCATTGCCCAATCCGGTGTAGTCGTTGCTCGCGAGCGATTGCGCCGGCTCGGCGGTATCCTTGAACCCGAAAGGCGTCGTCCTTGTGATCAGATTATCGTAGGTTGCGCCTGCCATGAAGGAATGGTCCAGGCCGAACCAGTCGGGCTGGTAGGCCAGCTCAAAACGCGCCTGACGCCGCTCACGCTCCTGATCCGCCCGGCTCCAGTTGTACTGAATAGCCCGGAACTCATCCACCGCCCATTCGTTATACCGCTGGTGCAACGGATTGTAAGCCCACGGATAACGCTCACGGTTCAACCGCTGCGCCCGCTCCTCGCCGAAAAGGTCGATTGTCCCGAGGGAGACCGCGGAGGTCTGGCTTTCGACTTTCGTTTCCGTCCAATAAACACCAAGATTCAGAGCGAGGTTGTCGGTGAACGCATGCGTCAGCAATGCGAGCACGCCGATGTCCGTCTGGTCACGGAAGTTGTCCATGCCGCCATAGCGGAATTCACGCGAGGGATAAACGAGAAATCCCCGCGGGTCGTCTGCGGCATCCTCCTGCGACTGGGGATAGTGGGTGGGATCCGTAAAGGGCAGCACGGTCGGTGCGAGCATGCCGGGTGCGAGGGGGTTTTCCGGGGAACGACCGCGCAACTCGTAGAAATCGAACTCTACCTGCAGGCGCGTGCGGCGGGAGATCCGGTAGGAAAGCACCGGCGCGATGGCCCGGCGGCTTTCGCGGTAGTTGTCATACCAATTGTCACGGTCCTGGTACATCACCGGCACCCTTACGGCGATATTCTCTGTAATGGGTCCGGTGATATCCGCCTGCACGCGGTAGAAACCCCAACTGCCCACCGAAACCCGTGTGTCGAACTGCAGCTCATCGCGCGGCATGCGTGTGACGTAGTTCACGACACCGCCGAAGTTGCCGATTCCGTAAAGGAGGGCGTTCGGTCCGCGCACCACGTCGACCTGCGTGACATTGATGGTGTCCGAGGTGCCCTCGCGCCGGAATCCGTGCCGCAGCACAGCTTGGGAAACAAAGCCGCGGAGACGGAACGACGTGCCCGTGGGGGACGGATTTTCACCGGCCTGCTGGGAGGTGATCTCGGTCTCCAAACCCGCCGTGTATTGCAGGGCCTCGCGCACGCTCAATGCACCGGTGTCGCGGATGAAATCCTCCGTGATAATGTCGATGGGAATCGGAATATCGCGCACGAGTTGCGCCAGCCGCGTGCCGGACATCGAGGTCGAAGCAACATAGCCGCGCTGATCCTGCGCATCGACGATAAATGCGTCGAGGATGTAGACGTCGTCGTCGGGTTCGGCCACTTGCGCGGAGGCGTGACTGACGGCGAACGCCGCGGCCGCGGTGCCAAGACCGAGCTTCCGGAGAAATGATTTTCGCATCATTTGAGGTTTTGTGTGGTTCGGGAGGGGAAGGGAACGGAAAGGGGAAGGCCCGGCGGGTGCGCGGCACCCGCCGGACCTAAAGTGAATCATTGAAGGGCTTTAGGGGCGGTCTTCATCATCCGCCGGGGAAGAAATTCAGCGGACGGCACCGTTTCTTCTCTCTGCGGAACCGCCCGCGTGAACAAAAAGTCGGGGTCACTCTGCCGGCTCCGGCACCCAAGGCATAAGCGCCTCGTCGTCGTAGCTGTAGAATTCGCCTTCGTAGTCGGCGTGGGTGTAGATCCAGCCGAGGTTGTCTTCACCGCCCGGTCCCGCGAACATCGCGAAGAGACCGGCCTCGAGGCTCGCACCCACGACATACATCCAGTCGCCCTGCCCATGGTGCCAGATCCAACCGGGGCCGGTTTGGGTGCGCAGGCCGAGGTAGATGATGCCGAGGTAGTCGTCCTCGCTCGCGCCGTGCCACGTGGAGAAACCAGCGCCATGATAATAGTGCAGCCCGATAACCGGATCTTCGTAGAGACCCGGCGCCGGATCTTCGTCGGAGGCGGGAACAAATACGCCGGCGGTGGGCGAAAGCGTGAGCAGGTCGCCGCGGGCAACGTAGATGTTGCCGAACTTCACACCGGGATGGTCCGACGTGTCGTGCCCGAGGACGAGGTGGCTGAATTCCTTGCGGTCGACAGCGAGGTCGTAGGACTGCGTCGGCTCGGCGGGCGCCCCTTCACCGTCAGGCGCCACATAGACATCCACCGTCTGGTAGGCGGCATTGTAGACGAGCCAAACTTGGTACCACGCGTCGCGGGCCGAGGAGGGAAGAATCACGGCCGCATCCTCACGCTTGACGAGATTCTGCGCGCCGGTGCCGAAGGTCCCGAAATGGTCGTCCGCGCCGCGGCGGTTATATCCGCTGAGGGTGATTTCGCTGACACCGGTTTCCTCGAGGTCTCCTTCTTCATCGAAGGTGTCCGCCTGCGTGCCGACAACGCCGAAACCGAAACTGTTCGTCTCGCCGACGGGCCCTTTGATATTGAGATCAAAGGTGACAGTGAAGATCGGCGGGCTGTCTTCCGCCGTTGCCGTCTCCGGCAGTTCCACGTAGATGCTGCGCGACTGCGCCGGGCGGGCGAACGAACCGAGCTGCACATCGGAGCGCAGGTCGAGGTAGCCTTCGGAGAAATCGAGGACCATGTCGCCGACATCACCGCCCCATGCCGCAGAGGGCGCGCCTTCCGCGAAGGTGTCGATCACCTGCCACTCAGGGGAGTCCACTTGGATTGTCGCTGGTGTTGGCGTCAGGTTGGCTTCGGTGCCGACAAAGGTATGGAGGTTGGCGTAGACACCGCCCAAAGCACTCGCAGCGGTCCCGCCCGGAGGAAAGTTGTTGTCCTCAATACCGCCCGCGCCGATGGAGAAATACTCGAGGACCGCGTAGTCTTCCTCGGCGTTATTGCCCGTGAACTCCCATGTGCCGAGATGCGCGGGTTCGATATCGCCCGCGTCGGCCCGGCGCCCGTAGAGGGAGAACTCGCCCTCGGCGAGATCGTAGACGAGCCACAGGTTGTACCAGACGCCCGTGAGCGTCGGCGCGAGGACGTCCGTGGTCCATTCACCGGCTTTGACGAGATTTTGCGGGAAGGGATTGGCGGTTTGGAAGCGGTTGCTCGTGCCGACGGCGTTCCATCCGGTGCGCGCGACCATGGCGGCGGAACCGGCACTGAAGCCGGTCTGGTTTTGCACCTTGCCGGGCGGCAGGTAAAAGTCGAAGGCAATCGTGCCAAGGAAGACCTCCGCGGGATTAAATGGGTCAGCGCCGACGCCGACGAGGCCATCACCGAGGCTTACCCACGCGGCCACCGTATTGCCGGTGGACGAGCGAACCTGAACCTGGTTGTCGCCGAGGTGCTCGACGGCGGCACCGCCGATCTGTCCCCAGTTGGCGGGCGCCATGTTGACAGGTTCCCACTCCGCGGCGAGCGGAGCCGCAAGGGCGGCGGTAAGAAGAAAGCCGATCAGCTTTCGGGCGTTTCGAGGAAGTGAGGTATTCATAACTTTCGAGGTACAGTTGGTTGGGGGTTTTCTAAGACGCGCACCTGCCGCACCACGAGTCGCGGTGCCGCAAATGCGCCATTCACAGTATAATACGAGTAAACACCGGAATCGGATACACTTTTTTGCGCCGAACTACCAACAAAATGCGACATTGTGTTCGCGTGCGGGTGGCAGCTCCTTCGTTTCACTCCATGTCGACCAAGTTACCATGGCGATCTAATTCCAAATCTTATTGGAGGCTAGCTATATACAAACCTACGACGACGCCTTTCCGCGTTTCGCGAGAGAAAGCCCACAGAGCGGACCCGCCGCGGCGCATACGACCCGCCCGGCGCCGGACGCAAAAATTCTGTGAAAAATAACGCCTCCATGCACATCGGCGCGCGCACCGGCCGGACCGCAAAGAACGGGGCGCGGCGGACCGGACCGACAAAAAAGACGCCGCTCCGGGACCGGCCCGGAACGGCGTGAGAAAGAAAATCCGCCGACGGGATCAATCGTCGAGTTCGGCCCCGAACTGGAGAAACAGCGGCGTCTCCGCGTCGACGGCGAAGACCGCTTCGCGCCACTGGATGTCGCCGTCCGTTGAGACCACGGCGTCGGTGATCGGCGAAGCCGGGTTCCACGACTGGAGGTCCGCCGATTGCAGAATCGAGGTCGTGACGCCTTCGGCCGCGGTGTTCACGCGGTAGGTGAAGCTTACTTGATTCGGATCGGCGGGATCGCGCTCCGTCCGCGGTAAATCGGCGGAGGTCGCCGTAAGCGGCGGGATGCCCATGGCATAGGCCTCGAGGTTCGTGAGCTGCAGCGGGCCGTTGCGGTCGGCGGGGCCGCGGCGGTCGGCGGGGACACCGACAAACGCCAGCCATGCGTCGAGCGCGTCGTCGTCCACCGGAAGCTCCGCCACGGCGACGGCGAGGTCGTCGATACTGAAGATGCAGCGGAAGTTGTTTCCGAGCGCCCAGACATCAATGTCTTTAAGGTAATAATCTTCACCGGGGCTTTCGAAGCCGAAGAAGGTGTTATACCCAAGCGCCGGAGACTGATCGCCGTCGCCCTGCGCGGTGGTTCCAGTGGAAATGAGCGAAACCGTGTCGCTTCCGTTGGTGAAGCGCGCTGTCGCACGGATGTTGGGCTTGTCCGGATAGGCTTTGGTGGAGCGGTGGCTCTGGAAATAGTCGCGGTTGATGAAGACAAAACCGACCAAATCCACCTTGTCGGCGGGGTCAAAGGCGAACTTGATGTACGAGTTTGCGCCTAGCACGTAGGTTGGCGAAGACCCGAGTTCATTACTCTCCTGCGACCGAACTTCCGTCATTATGACCTCACCGGAGGTCGTCTGCGAGCGAGGATAGAAACCGAGCGGGGTGATGAAGTTCGGGTTGGGGAAATCACGTCCGATATATCCATCAGCCGCCGCGCCCATGAAGCGCACGATCGGCGTCGTCTCAATCTCTCCGCCTCCCAGATCGAGGACAAACCGTTTGATCGCCCCCATCCGGTTTCCGTCGATCTCTGCCTGCGTAAGAGCACGCCCGGAGAGCTTTTCGAAGTTCCCCGGGTTGAAGTCGAAGACCCCGCCCCGCCCTTCGGCATAGGCCTGCCCGATGCGGCTGTTGAAGTCGGCCACAGAGATGGATGCGATTGTCGGCGGTTCGTCCGCCGGATCGTGCGGGCTCAGATCGGCGCCGATCTGGTCGTCCACCATGCCCGCCGCAGCAATGCTCTCGCCCAGTTCGGAGCCACGCGAAAGCCACACCACACGGGCGTCTTCGGGGAACGATCCGTCGTCGTAGGTCAACACGGCGTCGTCGCTGCGCTCCGTGCCGAGGTCGTTGGTGACCTCGACAGCGTAAGTTCCGGCATCGGCCGCGGTGGCGTTATTGATGCGCAGCTGCCGACCGGTTGCACCGTCGATGGGTTCGCCGTCGAGAAACCACTGGTAAGTGACGTCGATCAGGCTGAAAACTTCCACGTCGAAGATCACCGTGTCGTTGTCCATGAACTCAGCGTCCACCGGTTGACGCGTGATTTCCGGCGGCTCCGGCGCACGCGCCTCGCGGATGCGGACGTTGGGGGTCAGTGTCGAACCCTCGGCATTGGTCACGCGGACCCTCATGAGGCTTCCGGTGCGCGGCGCGTCCGGATTGTGCGCGGCAAGCCGGAGGGGGTTTGTCGCTCCGAACGCCGTCCAGAATTGAAACGGGATCGGACTTGCCGTGCCTCCGAAACCAGCCGGAACCTCCGTTGTCTGGTTTAACAACCACTGATACCCCGTCACCGGATTCCCCGGTTCTTCCCAGACGAGGACGGAGAGTTCGCCGATTTCCCCGATCTCGCCCTCGGGCGAGGCCGGGGGAAGCAGTACCACCGGCGCGCGCGGCGTGCCGTCGTATGCCGGCGGGACCACTTCGCCCCACGAATCCGCGAAGACGAGGCTGTCGAGGGCCATGGGCATGTTCTGCGCGCGAACATTGAAATTCGTCTTCTGCGAAAGGTCCGCCCCCGGCTCGTCGAAAACGACGGAATGGTCGGGCGTGCCGGAATCGGCGTGCGCCGGATTGAGCCACACATCAATGCCCGTCAGTTCGCCCGCGCCGTTGGTGTTGAAGCGCGTCACGACTAGCAACGTCTCGTCGAGCACAACCTTGGGGTTGGGCAGGACACCGTCCGAATTGGTCGTTTCCACACCCAAGCCTTCGTCGCCCGTGGCCGGGAGCTTGAGGGCGCCGTAGGCGTTCCAAGGTCCGCCTGTTCCCTGCGCGAAGCCATAGAAAAACTCGTACGCGTCGGTCCCGAAGACTCCGCCAGGACGCTGGTCGAGGCGCACGAGAAAGCGCACGTAGGTCGTGCCCGAAACCGAGACGGAGCCGAGGCTCAGGAACGGGTTCATCCGTCCGTTGCCGTCAAGCCCGGCACGGGTGCGCAGGTGCTGCGTACCGCCGGGGATGATGCCGTCGTCACCGCCGATCCAGTAGAGACCGCCGGGCGCGACGAGCACCTGGTCCTGCGGAAGCGGAGCGTCGGGATAGGCCCACGCTCCCTGCCCGTCAATCGGGCCGAGGGAAAGCGTCTGGAAATTGTGGACCGTAGCGGTCCCGTGAAGGGATGCGCCGACGGCTACGGCAAGTGCAAGGGATGCGCCGAACGCCCGGCGCACCGTCGTGAGGAGGTGGGGAATTTTCATTTTTTTGAGGTGATTGATTCGGGGAAGAATGCTTTTCACATTACCGGCGGTATTCCGCTGCTACACTATGCAAGAACAAGTGTCATCCACACCATAAACGGGCGTTCGCGTCCCATGGCAAGAAAAAGCACCGCAGGGAAAAAGGATTCGCAAAAGAGTCTGCGCGGGGGATTCGTCAGCCCGGCAGGTGCCCGTAGAGCGGCAGGCGCAACTCGGCCCGGTAGCGGCGCAGGACCTCCGGGTGGTCCTGCACGCGGGCATTACCCCAGTCTGCCCACTGCGGGTGCTTCGACCATTCCCAGTTGATGTAGCAAAAGGCCTTGACCGCGGCGTGTCCGCGGATGAGCCCGAAGAAGGGCGAATACCATCGCTCCCACGACTCCGCTCCGTCTTCCACACCCACGCGTCGCGGCGTGCATTCGCCGATCATCACCGGTTTGCGGTGCTCCAAGGCGGCGGCGAGAAAGGCAGGGGCCTTGGCGAAATGGTCGACCCCGAAGAGATCGATGCTCCACCAGTCCGCCGCGTCGTCGCATGGATAATAGTCCATCGCCGTGTCGACAAACCCGCCCTCTACACACCACACCGTCGCAAGCCGGGGTACGGCGGGACGCAGCCGCTCCACTACCCTTCGGAACGCGGCACGGTAGCTCTCCGGCGCATACCCGTTCCAAGGTCCGTTGCATTCATAACCGACGCGCAGGTAGACATCGCGCTCAAGCGATGAGAGAAACTCTGCCAGCAGGCTGATCTCAGCGTCATGGCGTCCCTCCGCCACCTCGTGCTCGTAGTGCGCCTCCGGCGTGCCGTCGCGCGTCATCGAGAGACCCAGCTGCAAAGCGCAGGCCGGGTCTGCGTGTTCGCGGAGGTGCGCGCTCAGCCGTCCGAGCCGCTTGGCGTCGAGCCCGCGCAGTCCCGCGTAGGCCATGTAGAGGCAGGGACGCAATCCGTCCGCCGCAAATAGCGCAGTGTATCCGGAGAAAGTCTCCGCGTCCTGTCCGGCCCCGTGCAGGACTGTCGACTCAGGCTCACCGCGCGCGCCGAAGCGGGCGCGCGGGACGAATGAAGGGGAATCGGGGGAATGCATCGCGGAAGAGCCTCCGGCGGCGGCGGCGCGGCGGCAAGGGTAATTCGCGCCACTTTTCTCTCGCTTCGATTGGCCATCTGTCGCCCATGACGTATCTTTACATGATAAATCTCGACGGGAGCGTTGCCAAAACCCAGTGTGTCGGCACCATTTCAATTTTCTTCCGCCGATGCTTCGCCCGCACGCTCCGCGCGGATCACTCCGTCACCCTGAACATTCAACATGAAGCAAGTTCTTGTTTCCGTCGCCCTGAATTACTCCTTCGCCCGCGAAATCTGGCGTGGCATCGTGCGCTACTCCTACGAACACGACCGCTGGGCGCTCTGGCCGGGCAACCCCAACGATCTGTCCGATGATGGCCTGTGCCGCTACGACGGGACAATCGCCATGTTCGGGACCGAAGAGGAAGGCACACGCATCGCGAGGATCCAGAAAGCCGTCGTCAACGTCTCCAACCGAGGCACGGGTCGATTCATCACCTCCGTCATAAACGACGACTACGCCATCGGCGAGATGGCCGCGCACTACTTTCTCGGCAAAGGTTTCCGTCAGTTCGCCTACTACGGTCATATGTCGCTGCACTACGCCCAACTGCGCGGAAAGGGCTTCGAAGACGTCATCACGAAGGCCGGCTACAAAGTTCGTGTCTACTCCACGGATTCGGGCGATAGTCTGAAAGAGTGGATCAGCAATACCCCGCCCGCCACCGCCGTCTTCTGCGCGGAGGACAATCTCGCCTTCAGCGTCAACCGCGCCTGCTGGGAACTCGATATCAACATCCCGCAGGACCTCGCCATCCTCGGCGTCAACAACGATGAAACCTACTGCCTCAGCGGCTCCCTCGGGCTCTCCAGCATCATGCTCGGATCGGAGAAGGTCGGCTACCGCGCGGCCCAGATCCTCGACGCCGTCCTGCATGGAAAGCCTCCGCCGAAGGAGCCCGTGCGCATCCCGCCGCTGAGCGTCGTCACCCGCATCTCCACCGACGTGCAGTCCGTGCGCGACGAGATCGTGCGCAAAGCCCTCACCTACATCCAGGCCAACGTCGACAACAACTTCCGCGTCGAAGACATGCTCGACCACCTCTCCGTCGGCCGCCGCACCCTCGAGCGCAAATTCCGCGAGCACCTCGGCCACTCCCCGCACCACGCCATCATCCGCGCCCGCGTCGAACGCGCCAAACGCCTCCTTGAAGCCACCCACCTGAAAATGGAAGAAATCGCCCAGCGCTCCGGCTTCAGCGAAGCGCGCATCCTCTACCGCAACTTCCGCCTTATCACCGGCGACTCCCCCGCCCGCTACCGCAAATCCTTCCGCTGATCCCTTAGCCGAAAACTTACGTTCCGTGAACCCCCGCATCAGTCCGCATACAAGAACCGCCAGTCCACCGCGGCCTCTAACTCTACTCCTGACCGGAAACGCACCCGCACTCCACCGTCCACCCGCTCGACCGCAGTCACCGCGCCCGCGCCACCGGCCACCGGCGCCACCACGTGAACCGAAGGAAACCGCCGCGCTTCCTCCGCCCGGAACACCCCCGTCGTCGCGATCCCGCGGTCGCGCAACAAATCCTTCCTCGAAGTCGTCAGCCCCTCACAAAAATACCCGCATACATCCTCGACCCCCATCCGCCGCCGGTGCTTCCCGCCCCAGGGAAGCTGGTGCCGACCCCCGTTCGACATCCAAAATAGCGTGCTTGGAAAAAGGCGCGTGTTTTTCAGGCTGATCCACACGAAGTCCGGATACGTCACCGCCGTCCACCCGAACTCCGGATCCTCCGCCGTCACCATAACAAGGTCCTCGAACCCCTCGCGCGCCGGATACCGCCCAAGGTCCGCCGCCCCACCCTCCGCCAGCGCTACCGCACCGAAGTCCGAGAACTCCGCACCCGCCTTCAGCGCTGAATACTCCCCGACAGACGGATTCGTGAACGGCCCCGGATGCACGCTCCCGAAGCGGAATGGCGCCGTCGATACCGGACAACTCCCCGCCCCCTCCGGAAAATAGAGGACCGGATGATAGCCATAGTTAAACCGGCCCGCCGCGCCGCTCACCACATGCTCCTGATACAGCGCGCACTCGCCGGGTCGCCCAAAAATCCGCTTCGTCAACTTCGCCGCCGGAACGCCCGACTCCAGCGTCACCGTCAGTCCGTGCACGTCGGCCGACTCCAACTGCCAGATCCGGTTCGCCGCGTCACCGTGCGGCGGAATCCCCGGACCGTCGTCGCCGAACGGCAGACAAAAGAAATCCCCGCGCAACACCCGCAAGAGCGCCGGGGCCTCACCCGGACACGCATCCGCCGTCCACGGCGCCAGCGAATACGGCCGCACCACCGCACCGTTCGACAGAATGAACTCCACCGCTCCCGCATGGCCGCCCTCCGCCGTCAGATGAAAGGCCACCTTGTCGCCCTTCCACGCCCATCCACGCGCCCCGTGCACCACCGTCGTTTCCATTTCCCGACCATCACCCCGCTACATCCGCCCGACAAGCCCGAAAGCACCGCACCCCCACCCAATGATAATCGACGTACCCATTCAAAAACCCCACAAAAGCGCCCATTCAAAATCTGCGCGAAAACAAGAACCGGAAATAAATGGGTGGCATCCTACATAACTTCAATGACAACAGGCACTCCTATCAAAATTCATTCAAAAGCGGCCCATGCTTTAGGTCATTTGTTTAGTAGTAATATATGCTAAAATATGCCTGCCAATAAATACAAAGCAAGCCCACCAGCCTATACCGCTGGATCAATCCGCCGCGCAGCGGAAGCCGAGGTTGCCGGTGCTGGAGTCGGGGGTGTTTGCCGTGCGGGCGCCGACGCGGTAGCGATTGCAATAGCTGGCGTGGCAGAGGTAGGAACCGCCCCGCATGGCGCGTGCGGTGCCTGTGGAAGGGCCCTTCGGATCGACACGGGTGTCCCCGCGGGCATCGGCATGCCATTGCGGATCAAACCAATCGGCACACCACTCCCAAGTGTTACCGGCCATGTTGTAGAGTCCGTAGCCATTGGGCCGGAAGGAACAAACCGGGGCAGTACCCGCATAGCCGTCTTCCGCCGTGTCGATCTCAGGAAAGCGCCCTTGCCAAATATTGCACATGTGCTTGCCGCCCGGCGTCAGCTCATCGCCCCAGACGTAACGTTTGCGCTCGAGCCCGCCGCGCGCGGCGAATTCCCACTCGGCTTCAGTAGGGAGTCGCTTGCCGGCCCACGCGGCGTAGGCGGCGGCGTCGTTCCACGTAATGTGGATGACCGGGTGGTCCAGCCGCTTTTTTATATTGCTCCCGGACCCCTCCGGTTTGCGCCACGAGGCACCCTCGACGGCGATCCACCATTCAAGGTTGCGCACGCGCATGTCGCCGCCCAGCTTACGCTTGATTTTCGCGGGAACGAGGGTCTGGAAGACGTAGGACCAGCCGAACCGCTCCGCCTCCGTGGCGTAGCCGGTGGCGTCAACAAAAACCGAATAGGCCTCATTCGTCACCGCCGTCGTATCGATCCAAAACGGCGACACAGTGACCTCGCGCACAGGGCCCTCGCCGTCAGACCTCCATGCTTCCTCGTCCTCGTTGCCCATCCAAAAGGCGCCACCGTCCAACCGCACCATCCCTTCGCGCGCCGCAGCGGGGCGATTACGGGACGGGACAGGGGCTGCCGCCGGGATGGGGTTTCCTCCCACGCCGGCACGCCCGCGCGGCGGCGTGCAGCATCCTTTGCCTCTTTTAGCCATCGCCATCGTGAAGGAAAGAAAACCAACGCGAGTTCCGGCTCAAGCGGCAAAGCGGTTCCGCTCGGGAAACGAACCCTGCCCTGCGGCAGCGGAACGACATGAAAAAACGCTGCCTGCGGAAGCGGAGCGGAACCGCTGCACTTGCCAGCGGGACCGGGAATGCGCACGGTCGAAGAAGACTCCGCTCTACAGGCATTTATGAAGGACGATCCTACTCCCGCCACCGACAACCCCGCGCCTGGCCTAAGGCGGCACGCGCGCCTGCCCGCCCGCTCCAGCGGCTTACGCGCCGTTCTCCTGCTTGCTGCGAGCTTCGTTGTAGTTTCCCTGCTGTACGCGGTGTGGATCACGCCCGCCGCCGAGGCCACCGACCTGCGCAACCGCATGGAAGCCGCGCAGCAGGCCGACGAGGCCTTCGTGCCCGAGCGCAACATCCCGACGATCCTGCGCAATTTCGAACAACAGGTGTGCCTCAGCCTTTTCGTCTGGGCGCTCGCGCTCATGGCGGGCAAGTTTGCCGAGTTGCGGCGCGAGCGGTTCGACCTGCGCTGGCCCTTCGAGGACATGGAAGCGGGCGAGCGCATCCTCCCCGGCACCGCACTTGAGACGGCCAAGCGCTGCGAAGCCGCAGCGGAGGAGGCGGGAGCGGGAGCGGCCCTCGCCGCGCGGGCCGTTTCGCGAGCCTTGCACCGATTTCACTCCACCGCCTCGGTGCAGGAGACCAGTCAGGCCGTCCAAGAACTCGCCGACTCGGAGAGCAACCGCCTCGACTCCGAGATGGCGATTATCCGCTACACCGCATGGGCCATCCCGTCGATCGGCTTCATCGGCACCGTGCGCGGCATCGGCGAAGCCCTCATGCGCGCCGACCAAGCTATCCAGGGCGATGTCTCCGGCGTGACCAGCGCCCTCGGCCTCGCCTTCAACTCTACCTTTGTCGCGCTCCTGCTAAGCATATTCCTCATGCTCGGCGTCTATACTCTCCAGCGCCAGCAGGAGGCCCACGTGCAATCCGTGGAAAACTTCTGCCGCGACAAACTCATTGAAAACATGAAAGCCCCCGCCGCATGAGCACGGACGCCCCGGACTTCTTCGCGCTGGAGGTCGCCTCCACCGGCATCGCGGCGGGGACGGCGGACACAGCCGTGACATCCGAACCCGCCGCCGCCCGGCTCGACGGCGAAGCCATTGTCGCGGGATGGGCCGCATATGCCGCCGAAGCCCCCGCACCCGTCTGGTACGACTTCTGGGAACACCTCTCCCGCGACCCTTTGCCTGAATCCGGGGCCGACCGCATCCTCGCCCGCTCCATCCTCGCCTACCACCACCTCGGGCAGACACTCGCCGCGCTCGGCACCGACCTTTCCAGCGCGTCCTGCGCCGTAGCCCTGGCCCCGTCAATCCTCGACGACGACGAGCGCACCGGCCTCTTCCTCAGCATGGCCAAAAGCCACGGCCTTCGCCTCCGCGGTCTGCTTCCCCTACCACTCGCCCTTGCAGCAGGCGTGCCGGGCGCGGTCCCGCCGGAAGGATCCTTCGGGGTCCTCGATCTTGATTCCGGACAATGGACGCTATTCTCGATGCACCGTGAAGACAGCACCCTCCGCGCAGGCACCGTGACGACAACCCGCGAAGGCCGCCTTAAAGTCCTGCGAGGGCATTTTTTTGATGCACTTGCCGCCCGCTTCCTCGCCGAGACAGCTTTTGACGTGCGCCACAGTGCTGACGCCGAAGCGCTTTTCCGCCTCGCGGTCGACCGCTTCCTCGCTGCTGATCCCGGCGAGGGCGAGTACACCCTCGGCTTCGCCACCCGCAAGGCCCGCTCCATCACCGTCTCGCGCGCCGCCGCCCGCGAACTCGCCGCCGATCTCCCCAAGCGCGTCGTCGCCGCCCTTGGGCTTGATGATCCGCGCGAACACACCCCACTGCTCCTCAGCCACCGCGCACACTTTCTTCCCGGCCTCGCTGAGACCCTCGCCGCCGAGGGGCGGCGGCCAGTACTACTCCTTCCCGCCGAAGCCGCCGTGCTCGGTGCATTGCGCGCGGCGGCCGAACACCCCGTCGCCGAGAGCATCGAAGCCACTCCGGAACTACGCGAAATCACCCTTCTTCCGAGCGGCGGAGAGAGCCCGCCTACGACCGCCCGTTCACGGCCACCGGCACGCGAGATCCCCACCCATGTGCTCTGGCGCGGCCTCGTGTATCCCCTCGGCCACTCCGCGCTGCCGCCCGACCTGCTTGTCCACGACGGCAAACTTCGACGCGCCGACGGCGTCCGCGTGAACGGAAACGCCGCCGAGACGTTCCAACCCCTAGAACCCGGAGACCGCGTGGAAACGGGAGAAGAATCGTTTCTCCTCACGCGGATGGCTCCGTCCTGATGTCGCCGCCATGCGCCGCCGCCGCACAGCCATTCAAACTTTCAGCCTCTCCTTCCTCGACGTCATCTGCTGCGGATTCGGAGCCGTCATCCTCCTCTTCGTGCTTACTACCGGGCAGCGCGCCGCCCACCTTGCCGACGCTGCTTCCGAGTACGAAGCGGCCACGCGTGCCGTCGGCGACGCCGTCGAGCGGGCAACCGGCCGCCTCGGCGAACTCAGCGGCGAGCACGAGCGCCTCGATGCGGAGCGCGCCGCCGCGACCTCACGCCTGCGGCAGCGCCGCTCCGAACTCGCCGCCCTCCTTGAATCCCTGCAGCGCATCGAGGACGAGTCCACCGCGACCGCCGCCCTCGTCAGCACACTGGAAGAACGCGTCGCCGACCTTCCTGAACCCGAGCCGGAACCGGACCCGCCGCCCCTGCCTGTGCCCGGCACCGCTCTGCGCCAATACTTCACCGAATTCCGCCTCGACGGCCGCCACACCGCCGTCCTTGTCGAAGGCTCCGGCGGGATGATCGCCGACACCCTCGCGGAGAGTATGGCCATCGCCGCGCGCTCCGACGCCGCGCGCCGGGACGGACCAAAGTGGAAGCGCAGCGTCGCCGCCACCCGCTGGATCCTCGCCAACCTCAGCCAGCCGGAGTATTTCCAGACGTTCGTCTTCAGCACCGCCGCGGAACCGTTGGCCCCGGCGGAAAGCGGAGGCTGGGCGCGCCTCGACGACCGCTCCGCCGTGCAGGCCGCCGCCGACGGCATCGAGGCATGGACGCCCCGCGGCGGAGCTAATTTTGAAGAGGCCTTCGACGCTTTCGCCAAGCTCGATCCGCTGCCCGACAACATCATCCTCATCATCGACGGCCTGCCCACACAGGGGCGCCGCGCCCCGCCCGGAGTCGAAGTCGATGAACCCACGCGCCGGCGGATGCTCAACGACGCCGTTGCCCGCCTCCCCCGCAACGTGCCGGTCAACATCATCCTCTTTCCCAACGACGGCGATCCCAACGCCGCCCTCGAATGGTGGCGCGTCGCCATCAACACAAACGGTTCCTTCATCTGCCCGGCCCCCGACTGGCCGCGTATCAACTGACTCCATTGCACCGCCGATATCCATGAAACGCCCACGCCGAGATACCGAAAGCTTCAGCCTGTCGTTCCTCGACTGTGTCTGCTGCGGCTTCGGGGCCGTGCTCCTGCTTTTCGTCATCTCCATGGGCGCGGAGAGCCGCGTCATCGAAGGCATGCGCATGGAGATCGAGGCCCGCTACCGCGCGCTTAACGCCGAACTAGCCTCCACCGAGGCAGCCGGCCGCGACACCGGCGAAGCGATCGCCTCCCTGCGTCAACGCATCTCCGAGATCCAAGCCGAGATCGAGCGGGTGGACAGCGAGATCGCCCGCACCGAAACCGCCTCAGCACAGCAGGCCGCCGCTCTCGCCGACCTGGAGGAACGGCGCGACGCCCTCCAACTCGCCCTCGACACGCCCCCGCGCGAGACCGTGCCCGACCCCGAACGCGAGGATCTCGAAGAGGTACCCATCGGTATCCCCATGGACCGTAACTACCTCGTCTTCGTCATAGACACCTCGGGCAGCATGCGCGAGCTGGGGCGGCCGATATTCGACATCGGCGGCCGCCGCGGCCGACCCGGCATCTGGCGCGAAGCCATGCGGAAGCTCGACGCCACCCTACGGGCCTACCCCGAAGTCCGCGGCATCCAGTTTCTCGACGCCGACGGGCGCTACATCATCGACGGCAGCCGCGGGCGGTGGCTCGAAGACTCGCCCGCGCTGCGCCGCCGCTACTACAACGAGGTCAACAATTACCCAGTCTACAGCCGCAGCAATCCCGTCCCCGGCATCGAGGAAGCCATCCGCCGTTTCCGCGATCCCGGCAAACGCATCGCCATCTTTGTCGTGGGCGACGAATTCGGCGGCAACGAAGAAGCCGTCCTCCGCCGTCTCGACCGCATCAACCCACGCATGCCCGGCGGCGAGCGGGCCGTCTCCATCAACGCGCTCGGTTTTCCCACGCCCGCCTTTCCCCACACCACGGCGCGCAAATATGCCAACCTCATGCGCGAAGTCACCCACGCGCACGACGGCGCCTTCATCGGCTATCTGCGGTAAGCGGTTGCCCGGCGCCCGGCGCGGTCTCCCCAGCGGAGTGCAGCGGATTGCGGAAAACAAATAGGAGCGGGCGTCTGTCGCTCCGGTCGATCGCCCGCGGACGCCGGTTATTATCAAGAATGATGTAGAAATACCGCTCGTCGATGGCCAGCCCCTCGGCTTTCCCGTAACGCAGGTCGTCAAACCGGAACTCTCCGCTCTCTTCCACATGACGGAAACCCCAAGCGTCATCCGTTTCGCGGAAGCCGCCGTCTTCACCTCGCTCCAGACGAACGACCAAATTCGCATTGCGGAAAAGAGCGAACACCTCTCCGCCATAATTGTAGAGCCCCGTCCAATCCGGGCGGCGCAGGATCGACAATCGGTTGCTGAATCGCGTTTGGTTCATCACCTGCGCACGCACGACCTCACCCGTGCGCCCGTCCACCTCGATCAGCCCGCGCGGCTGGCGTTCAGCCGCGAGGAGAATGTTTCCGTTGTCCAAAATGGTTATCCCCTCGGCATAAGCGTTCGGCACCTTGAACAAACCGACCGCCCGTCCTGCCTCCCGAACACTCGCAAAATGCCACTGCGCCTCACCCTCCGGTGTCACACGGAGAATCCGTGCGTGCGTTTCCGATGCCAGGTAAAAGTTGCCCTCTTCATCCACCGTGATCCCCTCGAAATCCATGACCCCGGCCCCGGCCGGCGGATCGAACCGGATGTGCGGCTCCATGCGCGCCACGCCATTGCCGAAGGAGATGCGGTAGACCGTACCGTCCGACTTGTCCGACACACTGTAAAGCACTCCCTGGTAAAGGCACAGCCCGGAGGGCTCCACCGGGCGGGCTGACTCCACCGGAAATACCCGCACCAACTCAAGCTTGCCGTCCTCTTCGTGAGCCGGAGCCGCCGGGGTCGTGCCGCAGCCAGTCATGACCGCAGCGATAGTGACCACCGCAAACAAGGCGGTGTATCGGGAAAACCCTTTCATTAATGATAAAATACTCTCAGAGTACACGGTTGACCGGACTCCCCTCAATGAAACTACGCACATTCTGTGCCGTAATTTCAAGCAAACGTTTGCGCGCCAGCCGACCGGCCCATGCAATGTGCGGCGTCATGATACAGTTGCGGGCGTCCAGCAGCGGATTGTCCGCCCGCATCGGCTCGACTGAAACGACATCGATCCCCGCCCCGGCGATTTCGCCGCGGTTCAGAGCCCGCGCGAGCGCCGCCTCGTCCACGAGTTGCCCGCGCGCCGTGTTGATGAGAATAGCATCCCGCTTCATCGCTCGCAAAGCGGCGGCGTCGATCATCCGCTCCGTCTCCGGAGTCAAGGGACAATGCAGCGAGACAACATCCGCCTCCGCGAACAACTCGTCGCGCCCGACGAAGGCGAACCCCGGCCACGAGGGAACATCCTTGGGCGTGCGCGTATGCGCGATCACCCGCGCGTTGAGCGAGGTGACCACCGCGCCCACCCGCCGCCCGATGTCACCGAACCCCACAAGGCCAACCGTCAAGTCCGCAAGCTCGCGGATTTCGCTCTTCCAATAACAGAAATGCCGGCTCTTCACCCACTCGCCGTTGTACACCGAGGCATGGTGTCGCGCCACGTGGTTCGTCAGTTCAAGGATCAACGCCAGAGTGTGCTGCGCAACCGACGCCGTGCTGTAGCCCGGCACATTGCAGACCGCCACATCGCGCTCCTTTGCCGCCTTCACATCCACCACGTTGTAACCGGTGGCGAGAACGCCGATCATCCGCAACTCAGGCAATGCGCCGAGGACCTCCGCCGACAGCGGCACCTTGTTTGTCAGGACGATCTCCGCACCGGAGCAACGCTCCACCACCTCAGACCGTTCGTTCGGAGTATAATCATGAAGCACAAGCTCACCAAGAGCGGCCACATCACGCCACTCCTGCGCTCCGAAGCGGATCGTCTCCGCATCCAATACAACGATTTTCATAGTCAGCCAGACGAAGCGTCCCCCGTGCCATGGTCAATGAACAAAGGGAAAATCTACCAAACAAGAAGCTCTCCTCAATCCCCCGCCGACGGAGCCGGTCCGCCCCGCCCACGACCGCCCCGCGCAAAA
This sequence comes from Opitutales bacterium, assembly GCA_020831525.1. GTDB lineage: Bacteria > Verrucomicrobiota > Verrucomicrobiia > Opitutales > Oceanipulchritudinaceae > SLLG01. Next base: position 478 of record JAFIGH010000074.1, on the reverse strand, counting down.
CAGAGTCCGCTCCCCTCATCGCTTTCCGGCTCCGCCGCCTCTGGCTGTGGTCTCCGCCGCAACCCGAGCCGGGCGCTCCACTCCACAACAAACTTCCGCGAACCAACCACCGCGCCGCGCAACATTCCCGGTGCCCGGTCCAGCAGGTCCAAGCCCGTTCCACCCTCCCTTGAACCGTCTTCCAAATGTTTCCCAGCGTCGTCCTTCACCCGCAGCAACAACCCGTACGATTCCAGAAACTTCCGTGTCTCCTCTCCCAACTCCCGGCCGTCGCGAGATCCCGCCCCGCTCGACCCCGCTCCCTCGCTTCTATTCCTACCCAGCATCCCTACGATCCCCGCCCGCGCCCATGCACGCTGCGATTGCGGGACCTCCGCGCCGGTCGCCGCGCCCCAGCCGCTCCATTGGTAGGCCTCCGCCTGTTCCGCCAAGCCCGCGCGCACCGGGTTCAGCTCGATATACGCCCCCACCACACGCA
>JAFIGH010000168.1 GCA_020831525.1 Opitutales bacterium | reverse complement strand
CGCCGCCCCCGGTAAACACGGGGCCTACAGCCTCAATGTCGGGGAAGTCAGGCTAAAGCCCGCGCACGGGTCTTCGCGCAGATGCGCGTGGATCTCGGCGCCGCCAGAGCTGTCAGCAGCCGGGGCAAAAGCGCGCCGCGCTGCATCAAAGCGAAGCCGCGGCCCAAATTCCCGGTGAGGAATCGCTCGGAGAAGGCCATCAAAAGAGTCCGCCAAACCACAGTAATTGTTGTCTAAACTGACAGTATTGGTCGTCGACGCCCGCTCCGAGATCAGCACTCAGCTGCTCTCCGAGGAAGGCTTTGTCGTCACCGTCACCGACGACACCGGTGAGGACAAAGAGGAAGCCTACCGGCAGCGGGAATTCGAGAAGCGGTTCTTCTCCGACGCCACCAACCAGGTATTCTGCAAAGCCTTTCTCGAAAATGCCCTCCGCGACCCGGTCAGCGGCGAGATCGGCAAGTCCATCGTCTTCGCCGTCAGCCAAAACCACGCCGCCAAGCTGGCCCAGGTCTTCAACGAGATGGCCCACCGCATGTTTCCCGGAAAATACCAGTCCGACTTCGCCGTGCAGGTCACGTCCTCGATACCCGACGCCCAGCAGTTCACCATCAACTTCGCCAACAACAATCTGCTCGGCTCGGGCAACTTCATTCCCGCCTACAAGACCAGCAAGGCCCGCGTCTGCGTCACCGTCGGGATGATGACCACCGGCTACGACTGCACCGACATCCTCAACCTCGGTCTCTTCCGCCCCATCTTCTCGCCCACCGACTTCATCCAGATCAAGGGCCGCGGCACCCGCAACCACCACTTTCCCGACCAGCTCTTCGACGACGCGGTGCGCGACGAAGTCACTCACCCGGACAAGACGGCCTTCAAGCTTTTCGATTTCTTCGCCAACTGCGAATATTTCGAAGAAGAGTTCAATTACGACGAGGTCCTCAAACTACCGGCCCCCCGGAGAAAGGGCGGCAAGGGGGACGGCGGGGACGAAGGCCCCACCGTGCCCGGCGGTCTCTACGAATACCTCGGCGACGACCTCATCGAAACGATGAAGGAGCAGGCCGTCGGCGAGGAGGGTATGAAAATCGACCGCATGTTCTTCGAGAAATTCGAGGAAACTGTGCGCGAGGATCCGGAGATCGTCGCCGCCGTCGAAGCCGGCCAGTGGGACCGGGTCATCGCCTACGTCAACCGCGAGGTCTTCGACAAACCCGAGGAATACTACACCCTCGACAAGCTCCGCAAGGCCGCCGCCGTGGACCGCCGCGTCACCCTGCGCGAAATCCTCGAAAAGGTCTTCGGGCTCATCCCGCGCTTCAAGATGAAGGACGAACTCCTTGAAGAGGAATTCAATAAATTCGTCGCCGACCACACCCCCGACGAACCCGCCGCCATCCCCGCCATCAAGCACTTCTTCAAAGCCTACATCACCAGCGGACGCCTCCGCGACATCATCGACCAGCGCCACTACACCGACCTCGCCACCAACCCCGCCTTCTCCACCCGCGACTTCAAGGCCGTTCCGCCCAAATACCGCACCCTCGTCCCCGAATACATCAAAGACTACGTCAGCCTCAACCAGTTCGCCGCGTGAAATACAAGATTTCAGAAGAATTAGCATGGCTGGTGGAAGAGTCCGCCGAACCGCTGCTGCCGCCCCACGGCGGCTACCGCAAGCTGAAGGGTTTCCAAGTCGCGCAACTCGCCTTCGATCTCACCGTGCGCTTCTGCGACCGCTTTGTAAGCAAATACAGCCGCACCCACGACCAGATGGTGCAGGGTGCCCGCAGCGGCGTGCAAAACATCGCCGAAGGCAGCCAGGCCAGCGGCACTTCCAAGAAGACGGAACTGAAGCTCACCAATGTCGCCCGCTCCAGCCTCGAAGAGCTACGCCTCGACTACGAAGATTTCCTCCGCCAGCGCAAACTCCCGCTCTGGGCCGACGACGATCCCCGCCGACAAGCCTTGGTGGACCGCCGCTGCCGCAATGTCGATGAGATTGCGCGCTGGGCCGTGGAGTTGCGCAATGGACACGATGGACGCGATGGACAGGATAGACCTTCCTACGAGGAAATCGCTGCCAACGCCGCCCACGTCCTGATCGGAGTGGCCTGCTCTCTCCTTGATCGGCAGATCGCCCGCCTCGCAACGGACTTCGAAAAAGAAGGCGGCTTCACCGAACGCCTCTACCGCATCCGCCAACAAAACCGCCGCCGCCAAGGTCCATCCCGTCAATAAGTCCATCCCAGTCCATCCTGTCCATTCCCGTCCATCCCGCACCGCCTCCATGCTAGACACCACCACCAAACGCCGCATCGACACCGCCCGCGACATCCTCGTGGGCAAAGTCCCCGACCCCAAGTCGCAGGTCGAGCAGATCACCATCGCGCTGATCTACAAGTTCATGGACGACATGGATGCCGAAGCCGAGGAATTCGGCGGCGAGCGCAAGTTCTTCGCGGGCGAATACGCCCGCTACGGCTGGGCCAAGCTTATTCGCGGCGGACTGGGTGGCCACGAGGCCCTCAACCTCTACGCCGAGGCCATCGCCAAGATGCCGGAAAACCCCGGCATCCCGCCCCTCTTCCGCGACATCTTCAAAAACGCCTTCCTGCCCTACCGCGACCCCGAAACCCTTCGCGCCTTCCTCAAAATCATCGATGAATTCGAATACGACCACTCCGAACGCCTCGGCGACGCCTTCGAATACCTCCTCTCCGTCCTTGGCTCCCAGGGCGACGCCGGACAGTTCCGCACCCCCCGCCACATCATCGACTTCATCGTCGAACTCCTCGACCCCAAAAAACACGAGACCGTCCTCGATCCCGCCTGCGGCACCGCCGGGTTCCTGATCTCCGCCTACAAGCACATCCTCAAAAACAACAGCACCCCGGAGGCGGTCGGAGACAAGCCCGTCGAGGGCAACGACAAAGCCGCCCTCGACTCCTCCCGCATCCCGCCCGCCCGCGGTGATCTCCTCAGCCCGGACGAACGCGCCAACCTCGCCAGAAACATCCGGGGTTACGACATCTCCCCCGACATGGTCCGGCTCTCCCTCGTCAACCTCTACCTCCACGGCTTCAACGACCCCCACATCCACGAATACGATTCCCTCACCAGCCAGGACCGCTGGAACGAATTCGCCGACGTCATCCTCGCCAACCCGCCCTTCATGTCGCCGAAAGGCGGCATCAAGCCGCACAACCGCTTCACCGTCCAGAGCAAGCGCAGCGAGGTCCTCTTCGTCGATTGCATCGCCGAGCACCTCACCCCCGGCGGACGCGCCGGCGTCATTGTCCCCGAAGGCATCATCTTCCAGAGCCAGACCGCCTACAAAAACCTCCGCAGAATGCTCGTCGAGGATTCCCTCGTCGCCGTCGTCTCCCTCCCCGCCGGTGTCTTCCAGCCCTACTCCGGCGTCAAGACCAGCATCCTCTTCCTCGACAAAACCCTCGCCAAACAAAGCAACACCATCGCCTTCTTCAAAGTCGAAAACGACGGCTTCGGCCTCGGCGCGCAGCGGCGCCCCATCGACAAAAACGACCTGCCCAAAATCCTCACCGACGCCCAAAGCTACTTCCACTCCCTCCGCACCGCCAAGCCCCCAAAAGACAC
>JAFIGH010000073.1 GCA_020831525.1 Opitutales bacterium | reverse complement strand
AAGTTTTTTCACCCGCACGGTGAACCTTTTCCTGCGTCGCTAATGATTAGGGCTAGGAATATGTGAAAAGTGCCGGTCCCGCGGCCCTCACCGGGGTTTTTGCGAATTCGCCTTGCCTTTCCTCAGAATCTGGGTTCCCTCGCCTCATTCTAGGAACCCCTTTCATCCGCCGTTTTTGAAGTGAAGTCTGACTTCCGACCGAGCCGCGTTCGATCCCCGCGTTTACACGTCTGCGGGACCTTTCTCGTCTTTTGTCTGGCGTTTGCCTGCGCCGGGCGGGCGGCGGGTTCGGAACCGTCCGGGGCTTTGTCGCTTACGCCGCATGAGCGTGCATGGCTGGAGGAAGTGTCGGTGATCCGGGTGGGGATGGACCCGCACTGGCCGCCGTTTTCTTTCCGTGACGACGGGGAGAACTTGGCCGGATTCGACGTCGATCTGCTCGGCATGCTCAGCGCGCGGCTCGGCGTGTCGTTCGAGGTTGTGGAGGCGGAAAACTGGGAGGCGCTGGTGGGCATGGCGCGGCGGGGTGAGGTCGACTTGCTGTTTTCCACGGCGGACTCTCCGGAGCGGCGGGAGTATCTGCTTTTCAGCCGGCCGTATGTCGACTTCCCCATGGCGGTCATCACGCCGCGCGACGCTCCGTTTCTTCTCTCGGTGGAGAGTCTGGCCGGCCGGCGTGTATCGGTCGCGCGGGACTATGTATATTTCGAGTGGCTGCGGCGGAACCACCCGGAAATCATTGTTGTTCCCACGGAGAGCAACGAGGAAGCGCTGGTCCTTGTGGCCCGCGGGGAGGCGGACGCGACGGTGGCGAACCTTGCCAACGCGAGCCACTACATTCGGCAGCGCGGCCTGACCAACCTGAAGATTTCGGGGATCGCCGAGCAAACTTTTGAGTTGCGCCTCGCCGTGCGGCGCGACTGGCCCGACTTGGTGCCGTTGCTCGACCGCGCGGTCCTCTCTCTCGCACCGGAAGAGAAGGCGGCGCTGCTGGCCAAGTGGGTGTATGTGGAGCACTCCGCCCTGATTGTCTGGAGCCGGGTTTTGCCCTATGTGTGGGCGGCGGGTACGGCGGTGGTGCTGACGGTTGCGGTTTTTGTGTTCTGGAACCGTCGGCTCTCCCGCGAAGTGAGGCGGCGGCGGAGTGCGGAAGCGGATCTGCTCCGCGCGCGGGGGAGGCTCACACGCCTCAACGAAGAGAAGACGCAGGTGATGAACATGGTGGCGCACGATGTGCGCGGACCGCTCACGAATATCATGTGCCGCCTCGATCTTGTCGGGCGCGGCGGATGCGTCGGCACCGCCGAGTTCAACGCGGCGCGGGAAGAGATCAAGGCGCAGGTGCGGCGCGTGAACGGCCTCCTCGAGCGGCTTTTGGTCGTGGATGCTTTGGAGAGCGGCAGCTTTGAGCCCGCATTCGAGCGGATCGATGCGGTTTTGCTCGTGCGCGAGACAGTCGAGGGCCACCGCGGTCCCGCGCAGAGCAAGTCCATTTCTCTGGAAGGCCGCTTCCCGGAGACTTCCGTCCACCTTGAGTCCGACCGGTCGGCGCTTGCCGGGATTGTCGACAACCTTGTTTCCAACGCCATAAAATACACGCCGCGCGGCGGTCGCGTCACTGTTTCGCTCGAAGCCCGCGGCGGATGCGTCGGGTTCCGCGTGGAGGACACCGGACCGGGGCTCACCGGTGATGACAAGATGCGCCTCTACCAGAAGTTCACTACGCTGAGCGCGCGCCCGACCGGTGGTGAGAATTCGTTCGGTCTCGGACTTGCCATCACAAAGCACTTTGTCGATGTCCTCGGCGGTCGTATTCACTGTGAAAGTACGCCGGGTGAAGGGGCGGTGTTTACCGTGGAAATACCGGTGGAGCAGTCAGTGTCCGGGAACGGCGGCTCTCCAGGCCGCGCAACGCCCGTGGAACGCCCGGCCATGCCGGCCTGATCCAAATGCCTCCGGAGACATCAGCCTTTCTCGAAGACTAGGTGCAGGCGCCGAATGAAACGGCGCCCGAGCAGCAGGACGACGGCAACAAGGGCGACGGTGTATCCGGGAAACCAGTCAAGTGCCTTCAGGAAGACTTCGGCGTGGGCGGCTTCTTCATCGACGGCCCCGTCCTGCGCTTTGCGCAGGGCGGCGACGAGGAGCGTGTAGAATAGGCTCGCCGCGGCGAGGGCGAGGTTGAGGGCAAGGCCCTTGAAGCTGAGAACGGTGGCGCGCTGTGCGGAAGACACTTCGCGGTTGATGTAGTGGCTTTGCAGAAAAGCCACGAGGGTGAACATAGCGAAAACAAATGGCGTGAAGAGCACGCCCCAAACCGGTACCGCAAAGCGCACGCCGATGAGGCCGAAGAGGAGCACGGCGGTGAGGATGAAGAGGTTTTGAAAGGGGGTGAACCGCCGGACCAGCCGCTTCGCCACGGCGGCGAAAAGAATGCCGAGCAGATTCATGCATGCGGCGATAATTCCGAAAGCGGCAACCGGGATGTCGATGAGGCGAAGGTATTCCGCGTGGATAATGACGTATTGGCGGGCGACACTATCAAGGGCGACGCCGCCGATAATGATGATAAGGACGAAGCGGTGGTCGAGCGTCCAGAGCGCGGCCCGGCCGACGTTGCGGAAGGCACCGCCCACAACTTGCGCTGCCGACGCTTCCCCGACGCTTTCGCGCGGTGTCTCGCGCATGCCCCATGCGGCGTAGAGGGCGGCGAAGGCGTGAAGCAGGCTCAGAAAGAGCGGCAGGCGCATGGCCGTCTCCCGGCTCAATTCCACGGGGATGCCGAGAAAAGCGAGGACGCGGTTGGGCAGGGCGGGATCGTAGAGGGCGGCGCCGACGAGCATGGAGATGCCCATGGCGGCGGAGGTCCAGCGCACGGCGCGCTCCAGCGCATCCGGCCAGTAGGTTTCGAGGCCCTTGTTTTTGAGGGTATCGTAGGCGAGGGCTTCGTCCGCCCCGCTCACCATGGCCTCGGCGAGTCCGCTGCATACGCGGTTGAGGGCGAAGAGCGCGACCGTCCACAGGCCCGCGTCCATGGGCATGAAGGCCAGAACCGCCATTTCCACGACCATGAGCACGGCGCCGATGACAACGAGCGTGCGCCGCCCGAGCACGTCGGCCAGCGCACCCGAGGGGACTTCGGCGAGCACGATCGTCAGCGCCCAGACGATATTGAGGATGGCAAAGGCTTCGAGGCTCAGCCCGAAGTCGAGAAAGAGGAGGGTGAAGACGGGGTAGTAGTACCGCGCGTTGAAGAAGAGGCGAAAGGCGACAAACCGTTTCAGGTTGCCGTCGCCCAGTGCCCGCTGCCGTTCGTCCTCCATGGATGCACTGCATGGGTGGTGAGGGCGGCCCCGTCAATGTATCTACAGCGCGGGGCTGCGACAGTGAGAGCCGCCGTCACCGGCAACCCTTTCAGGGTTGGATTGTTTGCGCCGATGGACCCCCATGGTAGGCCTGACGGCCAACCATGGGCTGTCGCCTGCAACCGCGTTGCGGTTGGCGGGCGGGTTTGGTTCGTCGGTTGGCGGACGGGGTACGGGCTGGACGGATGCGAAGCGGAGATGGGCGGAGGCAAAACCCGTGTGCAGGGGCGCCGCCAAAGTAGGTGCGAGACCTTTGGTCCGCACCACGCCGCCGCCGGGACTGCCCCCAGCCGACGGCACGAACACGACACCGCCGACCGCGCCCGCCGCCGGCCCAAGGTCCGGCAACTCCGGACTTTCCGCCGGGCCCGCGAGCCGCGATACTCACTGAACCGGCACGACCTCCGCAGCCGACTGCCATTCCGTCGGTCGGCCGGAGTTGCGCGAAGTGCCCCATCCCTGTGATCGGCAACGTTTCAGAAGATGTCGTTTACTCCGGCGCGCCGTGTTCGCTTCCGGTCCGGTGCCGGTCGCGGTATTCGCTCGGGCTCACTCCGTAGGCCTGTTTGAAGCGTTCGGAGAGATCGCCCTGTTTGCCGAAGCCGCAGGCGAAGGCGATTTCCGCGATGTTTTGGTCGAAACCGGCGAGCATGCCGGCGGCGCGTTTGAGGCGTTCGGCGAGAACGTAATCGCGCAGAGTGCAGCCGGTCGCCGCGCGAAAGCGGTTGAGGAGGGTGCGGCGCGTGACGCCGTGGCGTTCGGCGAGCTGTTCCACCTTGGGCGCGCCGCCCGCCGTGATCTCGGCGTGGATCTCGCGGACGAGTTGCATGACGAGCCCGTCAGAGGAAACGAAGCCGCCGGTCGACGAGCGTTCCACCCATCGCGCTCCGGGCACGCGCCGCACCGCTCCCGGAGTCCACGCACCGTCCTCCAGCGCGGCGTGCAGCGTATCAGCGACGGTGGCGCCCAGCGCGCCGAAATCCGGGGCCACGCTGCTCAGGCTGTTCGCTGAGGCTTGCGGGCTGTCGTCGACGCCGGCCACGGCGAGTAGCGGCAGTTTTTCCGGCAGGTCTTCGCGGAGGAAACGGAGGACGTCCAGCGCCGTGTGATCGTTGGCGGCGAGGACGGCCGCGGGGGTGCCCAGCCGGTCGATCCATTCACGCAGCATGCGGCATCGGCGGGCAAAAAAGGCGACCGGGTTCTCAGTGAGTAAGTCGTCCCACGCGCACATCAGCACGGCGTGGCCCTTTGTCGCGAGGTAATCACGGAAGGCTTCCCCCCGGGATCCGCTATATCCGTGGCCCGCGAGGCCGACATACGCGAACCGGGTATATCCCTTCGCCAAAAAGGCGTCCGCCGCTTTGCGGGCGATCTCCTCATCGTCTGTGAAGACGTTGAGCGTATGCGGGCAGGCCCCGGAGTGGTTGCTGTAGTTCACCACGGGGCGACCGCCGGACGTTGCTTCCGCCTCGCGGCGGAGCGCCTCCGAAGCGAGAAAACCGGCCCAACCGCGGCACGCCGGGTTCTCCGCCGCGGCGCGGTTGATGTCGAGTGAGCAGGCAAACACGGGCAGCTCGCTCAAGGCCCGCCAGCGGCGTTCGAAGCCGGCCCGCACCGCAGTGCACAAGGGCGTGTCGGAAAGGTAGTGAAAGAGGACGTAGGGAGGGGTTTTCACATCCGTCAGCGAAACGTGGGTTTCCCAAAAACGGAAGCCTAATCGGGCAATTCCGGAAGACAGGCGCGCCGCGGCATGGTAGATTCCCGCTTTCCAAAACCAATCGACATCCAACCCCAAGAATTGAAAGAAGCCCGCTACGATGCTAAACCTACCGAAACTCCTCCCTGCCGCTCTGGCTCTCACCCTCGGCTCCTCGCTGGTGTCCGGACAGGTGCTGCTGGCCTTTTGGGATTTTAATGATGATGACCGACCGAATTCGGGCGGAGCAAACGAGTCTTTTGATCCAGACGGAGGCGAGCAAGCTGCTTCAGCTAATCTGCTCTTTAACTCCGGCGATTCTGCCAGTGGCAACGCATTCCAAATAACTGACAACGGCACCACCTTAAATGACGTTTTCAATGATCCTCCGGCAGCAGGAAACGCAGTTCAATTGGGCCATGGTGCTCGTTGGAATAATGGTACGATGACTATTTCATTTGATGCTACATCGGTCTCGGATCCTTTGGGATTGTCGTTCGCTGCGAACTTAATCGATTCTAATGGTCCGCCGAATTTTCAGGCTAGTTACTCGCTGGACGGTGGCGAATCCTATGACGATCTTGGCGGAGTCGAGAGTTTTCCTTCCGGATGGGACATTGTTACCATTGACTTTGGAACCGTCCTCAGTGGTGCGGCAGAAGCAAGTGTGCGCCTCACCTTCAGCGGAGCAAGCCAAGTGTGGAGTACCGGGCACGCAGTTCGACTTGACAACATCGCCCTCACCGCAATCCCCGAACCCCGTGTCTACGCCGCCCTCTTCGGTCTGTTGGCGCTGGGTTTCGTGGTGTGGCGCCGCCGTCGCTGAGCGGGCGTCTCGGATTTACGATTCATAGCTTATATTTTCGGCCCCGGCGGATGGACTCCGCCGGGGTCTGTTTTTTCTCAATGAAGGAACTCCGGTTTCCCGAAACCGGAAGACGGTGGCGGAGTCGTCTGGTATACTCTTGTCGTATTTATCGTGTAACCCCGAATGTGCTAAACACCATGAAACGAATATTCCGCAAATGCCTCCTTCCCGCCCTCGTTGCCACGGTCGCTCCCGCCCTTGGAGCCCAAGCGCTCATTGCCTACTGGGATTTCAACGACGAGGCCGTGCATGATCCGCTCGTCAACACGCCGCTCTCGTTCGCGCCGAATGCGGGGTCGCAGGCGGCGATGGCTTCGCTGGACACGGTGCTGGCCACAACCGCGAGTCCGGAAACCTACGGGGTCCGCGACGAGGGCACGACGGTTAATGACATCGTGAATGATCCGTCCGTGGCGGGCAACGCCTTTTCCTTCAGCCGCGGCGAGCGCTCGAACGGAGCGACGATGACGGTCTCCTTCGACGCCAGCTCAATCAACCTCCCGGTGGAGCTGTCGTTTGCCATCAACCGGATCCACGCCAACGGCGTCAGCCAGTATCAGGCAAGTTTCTCGACCGACGGCGGCGACAATTTTGTGGATCTCGGTGGTGTCGTCGACATCACCCAAGGCGTGTGGGAAGCGCACACCGTTGATTTCGGCACGGCGCTGAGCGGTGCGGAGGATGCACGGGTGCGCCTTACCTTCGATGGCGGAGATCAGGTCTGGAGCACGGACCACCGCACCAACGTCGACAATATCGCCCTCACCGCCATCCCCGAGCCCCGTGTCTACGCCGTGCTCTTCGGTCTGCTGGCGCTGGGGTTTGTGGTGTGGCGTCGGCGCGGGTAGGACGGCCGGACTTTCTCCCGACGCAACCGGACTTGCGCCAAACCTAACGGTTTTGTGGAGCGGGTTCTGCGCTTTGCCTCCCGCCGCGCACCGAGTTGCTTCGCGCTCGTTCGTGGGATAGTGCGTAGCCGCAATTGAAGCCGCAGCCCGCCTTCGCGCTTGCTGCGGAGTCGAATTTGGAACGACCGAATTTGCGCGTGTGCCCGGCTGATCCGGGCGGCGATCCGGTTGGGTCGGGAGACGACGAACTCCGCCCGCGGGTCTAACTATTCTTTCTTTTTCTTCGGGCGTGTTTTGACGCCGGCGGGGGGTTCGATGCGGTCGAGTTTGGCGGGTTTGAGGGCGAAGAAGGGTTGCTGTTCTTCGCGGGCGATCATTTTGCAGTGGCGCACGAGGCGCTCGAAGGAGAGCACGTGGTTGCTGAAGAAGAGGCCCGCGATGGCCTGAACTTCGTGGCAGGCGACACGGTCGTTGACCTCTTGCCGGATTTCCTGGGAGCGGTTCACAAAGGCGTCGCGGGCCTTTTCTATGGCGTCGGCGGCGGCGGGAAAGGTGGCCTTGTCGGGATCGAGGGAGTGGATGGTCGCTTCGAGGACGTTTTCCGTTTTTCCGAAGATCTCGAGGAGGGCGGCGCGCATGTCCGCGTCGTAGGCGGCAAGGGGGGCTTTGTGCTGGCGCGCGGAAAGGTCGACGACATGGACGATGTGGTCGCCGATGCGCTCGATGTCGACGGCGATGTGTGTGAGGTATTGGGCGAGAAGGCGCTGGCGGCGGGAGAGGTAGCGGTCGGTGAGGCGGGTGAGGTAGGAGCGCACGGCTTCGCGGATTTCGTTGATCGCCTGCTCGTTGGCGTGGATGACGCGCGGCGTGCGGCGCTGCCGGCTGTCTTCGAAGTGGGCGCGGGCCTCGCGCAGGCTGGCGGCGAGAATGTGCAGGCTGCGGCGCGACTCGCGCATGACGGCGGCGAGGGCGGACTCCGGGCGGTCGAGGATGTTGGGGTCGAGAAAGCTGCTCTGCGCAATAGTCTGGCGCGAGGGTGTGACGGCGCGTATCCACCCGGATATATGCTGCGTGAAGGGCAGGATAATGACGGCGGCGGCGACCATGATGGCAGTGTGCAGGTTGGCTGTCTGCCGCACGACGTCGTCCGAGGTCCACTCCATGGCGCGGATGAAGAGAGGAGCGGCGAGAATACCGAGGAGGACGTTGAAGACATTGAACCCGAGGTTGGCGACGGCGCCGCGGCGCGCCTCGATACCGCAACCCAGCGAGGCGAGGAGGGCGGTGGTGGTGGTGCCGAGGTGGGCGCCGAGGACAATGGGGTAGGCCTGTTGCAGGGAGGTGAACACGCCCGCCGAGATGAGGACGAACGTCATGCCGATGGTCGCCCCGCTGCTTTGCACGACGGCGGTGAAGAGCCATGCCGCGAGGGTGCCGAGGAGCATGCCGCCGAGGGTGCTGCCGTCGAAGTGGGCGAGGACCGGCAGGAGGGTGTCGCGGTGGGGCTCGATGGCCCCGCTCATCAACTCCATGCCCTTGAAGAGCAGACCGAACCCGAGAACGGCGCGCCCGAGGTTGCGCAGAAGCGGGGAGGGGGCGGCCATGTGGAGGAGGAATCCGCAGGCCACGGCGACGAGGGCGTAGTCGGTGAGGCGAAAGGAGATGAGCTGCATCGACAGGGTGGTGCCGATGTTTGCACCCATGAAGACGGGGATGGACTGCGCGAGGCTGAGGAGCCCGGCGTTGATGAAGCCGACTGTCATGACAGTGGTCGCGCTGCTGTGCATGAGGAAGCCGAGCCCCGTGCCGAGGCCGAGGCCCGCCACGCGGTTGCCCGTGCCCCGGTAGATGATGCCGCGCAGCCGTTCGCCCGCGGCCGCGCGCAGGCCGTCGGTCATGATCCCCATCCCGAAGAGGAAGAGAGCGAGCCCTCCGAGAATGGTGAAGATCAGGAAAAATCCTTCGCGAAACTCCATGGTACCGTATGATGGCGCGGCGTCCCCGCCTCAGGCCCCGGCGGGTTCCTTATCGGTTGCGGCGGACTTTTCCGGAAAGAGATCAGACTGCCGCGGGCCGCGGTCGTAGGCCGGATCGTCGCGGTGGATGTGGCGGGGGGGGCGGCCCACGCGCCGCGAGAGGGCCTCCTCGCTCTGGAGAACGATTCGGTCGCAGATCTGGCGCACGTGGCTCGTCAGCCACATAAAGGTATCGCTCTTCTCGCGGTAGTCGGCGCGCCCGAAGTGGTCGACACGCCCGCCCGAGCGCAGCTCGTCGTTTTGGGCGAACTCCTTTTCGTTCTTCGGTTCGTAGACGGCGTAGGCCTGACCGCCGTGTTTACGCACGACGGAGAAGACCGGGACATCGCTCGGACCGTCGGCGATGTAGATCATATTCTCGATTGGGATGCGGCGGTCCTCCGGGGCGATCTTGGAGTTCACGTCGATGGTATCGATCTTGTTCGTGCCTTTGTTGATCTCGAAGATGAAGCGGGTCTTGATCGTGTTGTCGACGATCTGGCCGATCTGGCCGATCTCGGCGGCGGCGTCCATTTCAAACTCCTTTTGCTCCTCGAAGCGGGGCGGGAGCGGGTCCTCGATGAACTCGCAGCCGTAGACTCCCTCGACATGCGGGGCGATGGCGCTGCCGCGGATCATCTCGGCGAGGCCGGTGGAGATGATATAGTGCTCGAGGCGGATCTCGAAGCGGGCGTAGAGGGGGTGGCGCGCGACGATGTCCTTGAGCGTCTGGAAAAATCCGGGCAGTCCTTGGTAGAATGTCAGTTGCGCGCCGAGCTTGCGCAGGAGGGCGTTGTTGAGTCCGGGGAAGATCCCGTTGCGCACGTAGGTGAGGATGTGGTTGAGGTAGATGATGTCGGGCGATACGACCTGCCCGCGTTTCTTGTAGACTTCGGGAAGGCGGTTCACCTCGCGCCAGAATATCTTCTCGTCGAAGCCGTAGTGGCGGAAGATCGGCCACTGCATGTAGCCGGGGATGAGCGTCTTGTCGAAGTCCCAGACGCAGGCGACGATATTCTGCCGGTGGAGTTTGTCTTCTGCCATGGTGGATCGGGATTGCGCTTGCTTTCGCTGCTGGCGTTACATGCACTATGAGGTTTCGATTCAAGGGCGGATTCCTCCGGAAGCAAAGGAAAACCGCCGCCGCTTATGCGCCGCCTACCCGACATCCAACCCTTCCGCCAGCGCCTTGAACAGATCGATGCGCACATGGCCGAGCCGGAGTTTTTCGCCGACAGCCGCCGCGCCGCCTCCGTCTCGCGCGAACACCAGAAACTCTCGCATCTCGTCACGCTCTACGACCGCTTCGAGCGCCTCGGCAAAGACCTCGACGACAACCGCGCCATGGCGGGCGACACATCGGGCGACCCCGAACTGCGGGAGATGGCGCGCGCTGAAATCCCGGAGCTGGAGAACCGTTTGGAAGCGCTGCACCGCGAGATCCTCTTCGCCATGGTCCCGCCCGATCCGAGCGACTCGCGCAACACCATCGTAGAGATTCGGGCTGGCACAGGCGGTGACGAGGCCGCCCTTTTCGCGGGCGACCTCCACCGCATGTACACCCGGTTTGCGGAGAGACAGGGCTGGCGGGTCGAGAGCATGCACGCCAGTCTGTCCGAGGCGGGTGGCTTCAAGGAAATCGCTTTTCTCCTCACGGGCGAGGACGTCTACAAGTGGATGAAGTTCGAGAGCGGCGTGCACCGCGTGCAGCGCGTGCCGGCGACGGAGGCGAGCGGGCGCATCCACACCTCGGCGGCGACCGTCGCCGTCCTCCCAGAGGCCGAGGAGGTGGACATCCACATCGATCCCTCCGAGCTGGAGATCACCGTGGCGCGCGCGAGCGGCCCGGGCGGGCAGGGGGTAAACACGACCGACTCCGCCGTGCAGATCCTGCACAAGCCCACCGGCATGATTGTGAAGTGCGCCGACGAGCGCTCGCAGATCAAAAACAAGGCGAAGGCCCTCACCGTCCTGCGCTCGCGCCTGCTGGAGAAGAAGGAGCACGAAGAGCACGAAAAATACGCCGCCAACCGGCGCAGCCAGGTGGGCTCCGGCGACCGTTCCGAGCGCATCCGCACCTACAATTTTCCGCAGGGGCGCGTCACCGACCACCGCATCAACCTTACGCTCTACAACCTCGACGAAGTGATGGACGGTGCCATCGACACGGTGGCGGAGAAACTGGCCGAGGCGGATATGGAACAACGCGTCGAGGCCCTCTTCAACCAGAGCGCGTCGGCCCCCGCCTGAGCGGCTTGCTTCCGTGGCGGACACAATGCAGAGCGTCCTCGATATCCTCGGCAAAACAACCGGCTATTTTGAAAAGGCGGGTGTCCCGCAGGCGCGTCTCGACGCCGAGCACCTCCTTGCCCACGTTCTCGGCTGCAAGCGGCTCGGTCTCTACCTTCAGTTCGAGCGACCTCTGACGGAAGGCGAACTCGGGGCTCTGCGTCCGCTCGTCCGCCGCCGCGCCCGGCGCGAGCCGCTCCAGCACATTCTCGGAACCGTTGACTTTCACGGACTCACCCTGCGCTGCGACGCCCGCGCCCTCGTCCCGCGCCCGGAAACGGAGTGGCTCGCCGAGCGCGTCGCTGAACGCCTCAAAGACCGTCCCCCCGCGCGGATCGCCGATCTCGGCACGGGCACGGGGGCGCTCGCCCTTGCGCTCGCCACTGCCTTCCCGGAAGCGGGGGGGGGCGCGGGGGGCCCCCCGCCCCCCCCCCCCGCCCCCCCCCCCCCCAAACACCCCCCCCCCCCCGCCGGCCGCGCCGAGCGCGCCCGGGCCCGGGGGGGGCGCCCCGGGGCGCGCCCCACGCCCTCCCCGCACGGGGGGGGGGCGGGGGGCCCCCCCTCGCCCGACGCCCTTGCCCTCGCGCGCGAAAACGCCGCCGCGCTCGGTCTTGCGGAGCGCGTGTGCTTCCACGGGGGCGACTGGTTCGCGCCGCTCGCGGGCCGCCGCTACGATTGCATCGTTGCCAATCCTCCTTATCTGAGCGAGGCCGACTGGGAGGCTGCCGAGCCGGAGGTTGCCCGGTTCGATCCCAAAGGCGCCCTCGTCGCCCCGGACAACGGCACCGCCGACCTTGTGCGCATCCTCCGCGACGCCCCCGCCCACCTCAACCCCGGCGGGCTCCTCGCCCTCGAGACCAACGACGCCCAGCATGCCTCCCTCGCGGAGTACACGAAGGCCCCGGCCTACGCATCCGCCGCGGGTGAAAGCGACTACGCGAAGCGCGAACGGTATTTGTTTCTGACAGTTTCTTGATCGCGAGTGAGGTTGACACGCTTGCTGTTCAGGCTAGTTTAGCCAGATGAAAACGACCAGTGTGACCCGATTGAAAAACACCCTTTCTGCCCGTTTGAAAGAAGTTGCCGCAGGGGAAACGATCCTCATCACGGAGCGACGTAAGCCGGTTGCTATGCTTCGGGCACTGGATCCGGTGGCGGACGGGAATGGATTGGCAGGCTTGTATGCGAGAGGCATACTTGAACCGCCGCAAAGTGAACTTGATGTGGCGGCATTCATGAAGATGCCCCGCGGGCAATGCGCTGACACGTTGACTCGGGCAATTTCGGAAGAGCGCAACGAGAGATGAAGTTCTGGGATAGCTCGGCAATTACGCCACTCTTGGTGGAGGAAGCTGATTCGGTGTTGCGGGAGCGACAACTGATGGAAGACCGTGGGATTATTGTGTGGTATGGGACACTTGCGGAGATTGAATCGGCACTGTGCCGTCGAAAACGCGAGGGCGTATTGTCGAGAGAAGACGAATCGCATGCACGCCGCCGCCTTGCATTTCTGAACAGCGCTTGGAATGAGGTGCAACCTACGCATATATTGCGTGACCGGGCTTTACGGCTTTTGAGAACGCATCCGTTACGCGCAGCGGACGCGTTTCAACTCGCGGCTGCGTTGGCGGCTTGCGAGGAACGCACACGGGGGTTTGGACTTTTGACGGGCGTCCTGCGTTTGAGGGAATCAGCGGAAGCGGAGGGCTTTCTTGTCGCTTGAGTATACCGCGCGCCGAATCGGGTGGAGCAGATCACAGCGGCTTTCAGGTACGGATTCGGCGGTGGTTGACAATTGGCAATCTGTGCTTACCGTTACGTTGGGGTATGGAAACGCTGTCCATTAAAGTATTCAAGGAAGACAAGAACCGCCTCAGGCAACTTGCGCGGGAGCGGAAGGTTTCGCTCTCGGCACTTTTGCGCGAGGGATTGGCGGCGGTTGCGGCGGGCAAACCGGAAGGGCGGGAACCGACTTGTTACGCTCTCGCCGCCGAAATTCTGGAGGATCCGGAGCAACTGGGAGAGAGTGGCTTCGGTGACCTTTCAACGGACAAGTTGCGTCTGGAGAAGTTTGGGAAGTGATGCGGGACGCCATCGCTGACACAGGTGCTCTCGTCGCTCTGCTGGATCGTTCCGACGAACACCACAAGTGGGCCGTCGAATGTTTTAAGACGCTTCGTGCTCCGGTGACAACCTGCGAGGCAGTATTGGCTGAATCCTGGCACTTGCTGGGGTGGGCACTGCCTGCCCGCGCCACGTTGGCAAAGCTTTATCTCCGCGGTGTTTTGAGCGTTCATTTCGACTTTGGCCAGCAGGCTGGCGCCATATGGCGGTTGCTCGAAAAGTAAGATGATGTTCCCATGGACTTAGCGGATGCCTGCGTCGTCCGGCTATCCGAATTGCTTCCCGGGCGGGTTGTCTGGACGGTCGACTCTGATTTCAAAGTCTACCGCCGCAACAAACGGGCGGTTGTTCCTCTCCTCGCTCCGTGGTAATGCCGCTCCCCGGCTCCGCCCGGTAGCTGCGGGAGCAGGAGGTCTAGTGGCCAATGGCGCTCGGCTAAGCCGCCCTGCAAAGGAATATCTGCGCAAACAGCAGGCCGGACGCCCGCTCCACTTCCGAGTCACCTGCTTATCCGAGCGCCATTAAGGTCTGTGGCGGTGGATTGTATTTTCCGAATTGGTACTTGCGCCGGGAGAGGCCGACCGGCATGGTCCGCCGCTTTTTTGTCTGTCTGTGATGTTTCATAATTTCTCCAAAGACTGGTTTGGGAATCCGCGGAAGGATCTCCTCGCCGGTATTGTCGTGGCTCTTGCCCTCATTCCCGAGGCGATTGCCTTTTCCATTATCGCGGGTGTGGATCCGCAGGTCGGGCTTTACGCCTCGTTTTGCATCGCCGTGGTGACGGCGTTTGCCGGGGGGCGTCCGGGGATGATCTCGGCGGCGACCGGCGCCATGGCCCTGCTGATGATCACGCTCGTGCGGGAGCATGGCCTGGAATACCTGCTGGCGGCGACGATACTCACCGGGATCCTGCAGATGATGGCGGGATGGTTGCGGCTGGGCTTTATCCTGAAGTTTGTCTCGCGGTCTGTTCTCACGGGGTTTGTCAACGCCCTCGCGATCCTTATCTTTCTTGCGCAGTTGCCGGAGTTTCACGGCGCGGGGGTGACGATGTATGCGATGGTGGCGGGCGGTCTGGGGATTATCTATCTCCTCCCGCGGTTGACGACGGCGGTTCCGTCGCCGCTGGTGTGCATCGTGGTCCTCACGCTCATTTCGGTCTTCTCGGGCATGGATTTGCGGACGGTGGGCGACATGGGGCAACTGCCCTCCACGCTGCCGGTGTTTCTCTGGCCCGACGTTCCCCTCAATCTGGAAACCCTGTGGATCATCCTGCCCTATTGCATACCGCTCGTTGTGGTGGGGCTGCTGGAGTCGCTCATGACCGCGTCCATCGTCGACGAGCTGACGGACACCGACAGCAACAAAAACCGCGAATGCGTGGGGCAGGGCGCGGCCAATATAGTGTCCGGTTTTTTCGGCGGTATGGCGGGCTGCGCCATGATCGGGCAAACGGTCATCAACATCAAATCGGGCGGGCGCGGCAGACTTTCCACATTTGTCGCCGGGGTGACTTTGCTAGTGATGATCGTCTTGCTCGGAGACTGGGTGAAGCTCATCCCGATGTCGGCACTGGTTGCGGTTATGATCATGGTGGCGATCGGCACGTTCAGCTGGGGATCGCTCAAAGACCTCCGGGTACACCCGAAAACATCGAGTTTTATCATGATCACCACCGTTCTTGTGGTGGTGCTGACGCACAATCTTGCCATTGGCGTGGGTGTGGGCGTGCTCCTGAGTGTGCTCTCCTTCGCGCGGAAGGCGGCGTTGCTCGTGCGGGTCGGCACGCGGCTCGAAGAGGGCGCCGAGGCGCGCACTTACTTTGTCGAGGGCAACCTGTTTTTTGTGTCCGCCGGTGCCTTCTCCCGTGCCTTTAATTTCCGCGAAGCGCTTTCCCGCGTGACAATTGACGTGACGCGGGCGCACTTTTGGGACATCACATCCGTTGCCGCCCTTGACAAGGTGGTGCTGAAGTTCCGCCGCGACGGCGCCGAAGTCAGGGTCGTCGGGCTCAACGAGGCCAGCGCCACCCTTGTCTCCCGCGTCGCCCTTCACGACAAGCCCGGCGCAACGGGCGAAACCTCCCTCCACTGACCCCGCCGACCATGAAACAGATACTTACCTGCACCGACGGTTCCGTCTACGCTACGAGCGTCTACGACCACACCGCATGGGCGGCCCTACGCCTCGATGCCGGAGTGCGTGTCCTGCACATGCTCGAACGCGGTGCCGGGCGGGCGGAAACGACTGACTTCAGCGGAAACCTCGGTCCCGACACCGGCAAAGAGCTGCTTTCCGAGTTCGTGCAGCTCGAAGAGACCCGGAACCGTCTCGCCCGCGAGCGCGGCAAGGTGATTCTCGAGGGGGCGCGTCAACACCTCGCCAAAGTCGGCGTGACCAATGTGAGCGTTGAACAGCAGCACGGAGAACTGGTGGAATCTGTGACGCGCATGGAAGCCGCGGTCGATCTCGTTGTCGTGGGTAAGCGCGGCGAAGCGGCTGACTTTGCGAAGATGCACCTCGGGTCCAACCTCGAGCGTGTGATCCGCGCGAGCATCCGTCCCGTCCTCGTCGCCTCCCGCAAGTTCGAGCCGGTCCGGCGCATTCTCATCGCCTACGACGGGGGTCCCAGTGTCGAGAAGGCCCTCCGCTTTGCCATGGAGCAGCCGCTTCTCAAGGGTCTCTCCTGCCTCCTTCTGCGTGCTGGAAAGATCGACGACAAAGCCGAGTGGTACCTCAACGAAGCGGCCGGAAAGCTGCGCGAAGCCGGGTACGATGTGGACGCGCGCGCCACTCCGGGCGATCCCGAGAGCGTGATCTCCGCGGCGGTCAGAGAAGAGTCGGTTGATCTCCTCGTCATGGGCGCCTACGGGCATTCGCGTATCCGCCACCTGATGATCGGGAGTACGACGACGGCGATGGTGCGCACCTGCCGGGTCCCGGTGCTGATGTTCCGGTGATCGAAAGTATGCGGAGAGCGTCGCTACGTAACTGAACCCGTGAGGGTTTGGACGGGGGGCGGACCGGGTGTCAAAACGTGCGTGAGACGTTGATGGAGCCGAAGATGTGGCGGCGGCCGTTTTCGTAGGTGCGGGTGCGGACGGTTTGGGCGTAGGAGAACTTCCAGCGGCCGCGCACGAGGGCGAAACCGGTGTAGAAATCCCCCACGATGGGGCGCCGGTCGACGCTGTGGCTGTCGCGGAAGGTATTGCCGTCGAGGGTGATGTCGCGGAAGACGGCACGGGCGTCGAAACCGGCGAAGAGATTGGCGCCCCACGCGCCCTCGCGGAAGCGCACGTCTTCGGAGGCGGCGGGGGCGTTGGAGTCTCCCGCGAAGCGGATGAGGCTCGCACCGAAGTCCTGTGGCAGGTTCCAGCCCGCGCGGACGGTGGTGCCTGCGTTCAGGTAGGTGAAGACGTTGCCGAGGCTGCCGCCGAAGTGGACGATACCGTCCATGCCCCAGCGTTCGCCTGTGCCGATGATGTTGCGGCGGATCTTCCGTTCGCCGATGAGGTTGATGCCCGGTTCGTTGCCGATCTGGTTGTCCCAGCCCTGCGCCTCGGGGAGACCGCGGCGGCGGTGGACGAAGTTCTGGAAGTGTTTGCCGCGCGCGAGGGGGCCGACGACGCCGAGGCTCACTTCGAGGCTGTCGAGGCGCTCGCGCGTCTTGTTGTGCAGCGCCACGCTCATGTAGAGCCACGCCGCGTAGGGGCGGTCGTCCTCGATGAGGTCTTCGCGCTCGATGTCGCTCGGGGTGTACATCTTGTGGCCGAGAGCGAGAACGACATTCCGTTTCGCCGCCGGTTGGTTGATGACGGGGAGCGCTTCAAAAAGGCGGTAGATTTCGCCCGGAATTCGTCCCGCCTGACGGTATTCGTTCACATCGGGCGAGATCCACGAGAGCTTCCAGCCGTTGGTGTAGTCCTCGTCGCGGCCGGTGAAGAAGAGGTCGTTCTCAAAGTAGAGACTAACCGTCCAGCTCTGCGCGGCGGACGCTTCCGCCCGCGAGTTCGTCCCGTCCCCGGCGAACGCCGGCGCGGCAATGGCGAGGAGGGCAGGGAGAACGGCGATGAGGGCGCGGAAACAGGCGGGCATGGTGAAGGCAAAGGCAATGCCCTTCACCGCAGCGGGCAAGCTGAATCCGGTCGGTGTGCAGGGGGAATTCCCGCCGACCGCGCGATCACAGCGCCGTCGATCGCGCCCTTGGCGCGTGGCCTGCCGCCCGGCACGGCGCGAAAAAAAGGGGCCCGCAGGCCCCTTGAAATACCGATGATGAAGAGATCCGATACAATGATTCCCGCTGACACCCCCTCAACGGCGACGGCGCAGGAGCACCAATCCGAGACCAATCAGCCCGGCGAGCGCGGCGTAGGCCGACGGCTCGGGGATCACGGTGAAATCTTGGATGGTGATATCCCGGTTGGCTGCGCTTGTGTTTGTGGTCACAGCGGAACCAAACCAGCCGATATTCGCAATTTGGGTGTTGGGCGTGATCGTTTGATTGAAGTCCAAAGAACCGAAATCACCGCGAAGCTCGTCTGTGGTAATATCCGGACCGGGATTAAAGGCAGCCCAGTTTTCGTTTTCCATGTCAGTGATGTCCCAAAGCGAGCCACCAAAGCCACCGGTGATATTTGTCTGCGACACGAAAAAGTCTCCGCTTGTCGTCTCAATCATGAAACGCGATGTCGTTGCACTATTCATACCACCTGCGGATCGTCCACTGATGGAAGTCAAATTGCCATACTGGACTCCGCCCGCATCAAATAGAACGAAGCCACTCAATGAAGAGCCGACATCGGCATTATTCGGATAACGAAGAGTAATTTTGATGAAATCATTCGCTCCATTTTCCTCAACACTGATCTGTGCTTGACCACCAGCTTGGCCACCGAGCTTGAAGACTTGGCCACCGCCGGTAAACGCCGGGCCGGAATAGTCAGCACCAATTGGAGGATTAACGGCCGTGCCGAATCCGCCGACGTAACGAATCGAGTCTAAGCCAACGGTGCTATCCTGGTCAACAGGAGCCTGCGAGGCTTGGGTTTCGCTGACATAGTCGCCGCCGTAGGCGATGAGGATCTGCGCGGAGGCTCCGGAGAACAGAAACGCGGCGGCAAGGACCGCGGCGGAAGTTATTTTGAGCATGGGTTTCATATTGTACTTTTTTGGTAGGTTGAGAGGTAATCTGTGGATTGCGCGGCGAAGGAATTTCACCCGTGACGGAGACTGTCACGGAATCGGACGGGCGGCGAAACCCCTCCGGGGTGATACGTAACCCAGGGGATCGGGGCTTGCGGGCGGCGCGGGCTTGGGTTGCATCGGGATAGCGCGCCCGGACGGCGCGGGAGAGAATGATGGCGAGTATGACACAGGACTTTTCGGAGAGCGGCTATTTCCGTCCGCTGCGCGCGGCGGCGGAGGCGGCGGGCTTTGCCTGGCACGAGGCGGGGCGCTTCCACGGCCTGCCGCAGGTGTTGCTGCGGCGCGGGCACGGGGAGAGCGGGGAAGGGCCGCGGGTGTATGTCTCAGCGGGAATCCACGGGGACGAACCGGCGGGATCGTTGGCAGTGTTGGAGGGCCTGCGGCGGGGTGGCTTTGCGGCGGGCGTAGCGTGGGACATCTTTCCGGCGCTGAATCCGGGCGGGCTGGTGCGGGGCACGCGGGAGAATCCCGGCGGCATCGACCTCAACCGCGACTACCGGGCGCTGGCCGCGCCGGAGACGCGGTGCCACGTTCGCTGGATCGAGTGCGAGGCGAGTCCCTACGATTTGTATATCTCGCTGCACGAGGACTGGGAGGCACAGGGCTTTTATCTGTATGAGATCAACACCTCCGGCGGTCCGTCGATGAGCGCGGCGATCCTTGCCGCCGTGGCGCAGGTCCTGCCGTTGGAGCACGGTCCGGAGGTGGACGGGCACCGCCTGCGGGGGCCGGGCTGGATCTACCATCCACCGGAGCCGGACGAGCCGGAGGGCTGGCCGGAGGCGATTTTTCACTGCAAAAAGCGCCCGCTCAACTCCTACACCCTCGAGACACCATCGGCCCTGCCGCTGGAAGAGCGGGTGGACGCCCACCTAGCGGCCGTGCGGGCGGCGATTACGGTGCTGTGCGGGGAGTCGCCGCTGCAGGGTTGAGGGGCGGCTCGTCTGCACCCATCGGAGCACGGGTTTTCCAACCTGTGCCCCTGTCCGTCACGGACTGGAAAGTCCGTACTCCGGCGGGTCCGTGCCCGCTGCGCTGAACGGAGCGCGGGTTTTCCAACCCGTGCCCCCGTCCGTCACGGACTGGAAAGTCCGTGCTCCGGCGGGTCCGTGCCCGCTGCGCTGAACGGAGCGCGGGTTTTCCAACCCGTGCCCCCGTCCGTCACGGACTGGAAAGTCCGTGCTCCGGCGGGTCCGTGCCCGCTGCGCTGAACGGAGCGCGGGTTTTCCAACCTGTGCCCCTTTCCGTCACGGACTGGAAAGTCCGTGCCCCGGCGGGGTCCGTGCCCGCTGCGCGGAACGGAGCACGGACCCCCGGCTACGGTCGGCGGTCGCATCCTGCATTCGGGGGCGTGAACCGCCGCCTTTTGCCGTTGGAAACGCGAAGAATGCATCCGGCGCTTGTCGCGCGGGGGTGATGGTGTTCCCATTGTCCACGACTAATGATGAGTTCGGGGACAAAACGATCACTCGGCAGGCGGCTTTTGCGGGCCGCCGTTTGGCTATTTTCGGGATCGTTGGTTCTGCTCCTTGCCGTGTTGCTGACACATCCGTGGTGGCTCTCGGCGGTGATCGGGCATTTGCTTGCGCGCGAGGGCGTGGTTGTGGAGGAGGTAAACGTTCGCGGCTACGGCGCGATCGAGTGGTCGGGGTTGTCGTGGGCGTTTGAGGGCAACCGCATCGAGGCCGATCGCATCGCCGTGGCCTTGCCGTTGACGTGGTTGGTGACCCTCTACACGGGCCGTCCGCCCGCGCCGCCGGTCCTCGGCGAGGCCCTTGTACGGCTTGAAGACTGGTCCCTCGACGTGGATACGGCGGAGCGGGAGCGGTCGGACGAACCGGCCCCGGAGGTGGTGTTGCCGGAGCTGGCACGGCAAGTCCACGGTATCCTCGAAACGGTGCGCCGCGTGATGCCCACGGCGGTGGCGAAACGCGGGGTGGTGCGGGCCGCGCCGATGGAGTGGACAATTGCGGAAGCCTCTTGGCGGGATGGTGTCTTCACCGTAGAGGGCGGTGAAACGACGCTTCCGGGCTTGGCAAGGCTCACTGCCAAGGCACGTTTGCAACCGGAAGGCATTGCTCTACGTGCCCGCTCGCTCGACGATGCGTGGCCGTGGAGCGTGGACGCGGCGGTGGAAACGGGGGCGCAACGCCTCGCCGCGCGCGGCAGTGCGGAGATCGACGGGCTCACGCTCGACGGCGCGGTGGCATGGGTCAGCGGCGGCTGGGTTCCGGGCGAAGCGGAACTGACCGCGCGGGGCGAACGCATACCCGCCACGCTGGCGGAACACGTGCCGGACTGGCGTCTGCGTAGGCTTGATGTGGCGGCGGCATGGAGCGCGCCGGACGCGTGGACGTTCACCGGCTCGGGCGAAGGAGAGTGGCGCGAGCCGGAGAACGGCGAATGGATCCGGTGGAACGGCGAAGCGGAGGCCTCCGGTGACTTGGAGACGGTGCGCGTGGAGGCGGCGTCCGTCGATCTGCCGTTCCTTCTCGCCGACCTCTCGGCCCCGGCGCGCTTCCGCTTTGCCGACTTTTCGCTGGCCGAACCGGTGCGCGTCGATGTCGTGGCCGACCTTTCGCGCTTTCCTGTGCATCCGGTGGACGCCGGTTTTGAAGGGAGCGTGTCGCTCGATCCGGTGGCCGAAGGGGGCGTGTGGATCGATGCAGCGGGCGCCCTCGCGGGCCGTTGGGAGGGTACGGACGCCGCCGCCGATGTCAGCCTGCGCGGATTTGTCGATGCGGCGCGCGCGCATGCCGAGCGGCTGCATCTGGAGTTGCCGCACGGCACCCGCCTCGAGGCGTCGGGCGGTTATGTTTTTGCGGAGGCTCGGGTCGATGGCGCGGAGGCGTCTTTTGTGCTGGAGCGGGCCGATGTGGAGCCGTTTTTCGCATGGGCGGCGGAGTTGCCCGCGCGGATCGGCGGTGCGGTGACGGCGGACGGTGCTTGGCCGGACACCGTCCATGAAGGGGCTGTACAGTCGGCGGATGTCACCGTGCCCGCGATGCACCCGTTCGACGCGGACCTGCGGTGGAGCGGCAAAGGCGCGGATTTTGCCGCCGCCGTCATCGGCCTGCGCCGGGGCGAGCACCGGATCGGGGCGGAGGCGGAGGTTCGTATGGAGGACGGAAACCTGCACGCGGTGGTGGGCGCGCTCTTTGCCGAGGACGGGGCCGGGGGTCGCCTTTTCGCACTCGCCCACGAGCCGGTCCTCTCCCTCGAAGCGGCCTTCGGCGGCGAAGCCGGCGCATGGCGGGTGGACTGGTCGGCGTTTGCGGCGGATTTGCTTTCGGAGTCTCTCGGCGAGGGCCGTGCCGGTGCCGAAGCGGGTTGGTTCGGCGCGGAGGGATTTTCGGTCAGCGGCTTTCGTGTGGATAACGTTGATCCGGCGTGGATCACGCAATGGGTGGATGTCGAACTGCCCGAAGTGTATGCCCGCTTGCTTGCCCTCGACGCGGCGACTGACGCGGAAGGACGTATCGAGGGCGCGGGTACGGTGGATGCCGAGGGTGTGCGCGGCGGCGAGCGGTTCGGCGCGGGGCTTTCTTTCGCTTTGGTCGAGGAGGGCTTGCGTGTCGCCGATGCAACGGCCTACCGCGGCGGCCGCGAGGTTTTCCGGGCCGAAGGGGCGCTTCCGCTCACCCTGTATTGGCGGGACGATGCGTTCGCGGTTGAACTGGACACGCAGCGAAACCTCGATTTCGAACTGCGCGTGGACGGGCGCTCCGAGCTGGCCGACCTGCTCGCGACCTATGCGGCGACAGAAGTGGACGAACCCGATATCCGCCTTCGCCTCGGGGGCACTCTGCTCGCCCCCACCGGCGGCATCGAGGCGGCGGCGGGGAGGGTGGCCTACACGCTTCCGGACAGAGACGAACCTTTTGTCGTGCGCGACCTGCGGCTGCGTGTCGACCTTGAGGACGACCGCGCGCGTATCGAGGAGGCGGTTTTCGTCCTGCCCGGAGTCCGCGAGTCGGCAAGGCTAACCGGCAACGTGGAGGGTATTGCATGGGACGCCACTCTCGCGGGTGAAATCGACACCCTGGTTCAGGGCCTGCGCGGCGAGGTGGTTCTCGATGCGTTTCCGTTTGCCGCCCTCGCCGGACTCCTCCCCGACTTGTTTGAAGCGCGCGGGAGCGTGGCGGGCGACTTCCACCTTTCCCGCGGTTTGAATATGCAGGGTGAGGCGCGTGTGCGCGGCGTGTCGCTGCGCCCCTTCGAAGACGGCTCGACGCTGCGCGACATCGACGCGGATGTGACACTCGCTGGAACGGTATTGGAATTCCGCGACATGCGCGCGTTGTGGAACGGTCGTCCCGTGACGATGACGGGCGAAGCTGATCTGTCGACCTTGCCGGATCCACTCTTTTCATTCGAGGCCATGGGTGAGCGGCTCGACCTCGTGCGCCGCGACGACATGCTTATCCGGGCGGATGTCGATGTGCGTATCGGCAAATCATCCGCCGACGCCGCGCCGCGTATCGAAGGAGCGGTGACGATGCGCAACAGCCTGTTTCTGCAGGATTTCCGCGACATCCTCCGTCCCGGGGCGGCGGGTGTAGAGGCGCGCCCTCCTTATTTCAGTGTCGGGCAGGCGCCGTTCAATGAGTGGGAACTGGATGTCACCCTCACGGGTGAAGATTTCATGCGCATCCAGTCGACGCTCCTGCGCGGGCGTGTGAGCGCGGACTTTCACCTTGGCGGGACCTTGGGCGAACCGCTTGCCATCGGCGATGCCCGCCTCACCAACGCCGCAGTCCTCTTTCCCTTCGGAAGGATCGATCTCGCTTCCGCGGAAGCACTCATTACGTTGGACCAGCCGCACACGCTCCAGCTCTTCGCGCAGGGGTCCGGGTACACTTTTGGATACACCGTTAACATGCTCCTGCGCGGAACGGCGGCGCGGCCCGTGCTGGAACTGAATTCCGTTCCCCCGCTCGGGCAGGAAGCCATCCTCATGCTTCTCGCGACCGGGGCGGTACCCGACCAAGACGGCGACCTTGCCTCGCGCTCGGGGCGGGTGGCGCTCTATTTCGGTCAGGACTTGCTCTCACTCCTCTTCGCGGGGGAAGGCGGAGGTAACATCCGTATCCGCACCGGGGAGTCTTCGTCGCAGTTCGGCGCGGCGTCGACCGGTATCGAATACATTATCAGCGACCGCTATTCCGTGATCGGCGAATACAATGAATACGAAAACTACAGTGTCGATTTCAAGTGGAGGGTCTTCCGCCGATGAGGGGAATGAACTTTTGGAGAACGGACGTCCCTGTCCGCGCCGTTGCTCTTTGGATACTCGCGTTGGTCCTCACCGCCGCACCTCTTGCGGCGAAGACGGTGGAAGTGCGCGGCCATGGCCTCTTCGAGAATCTGCGGTTGCGCAATTTTCTCCGCCAGATCGACATCGAACCGGAGGCGGAGACCTTCGCTCCGGGCTTTGTCGAGGACGGGTTTTTCCTCATCAACGCGCAGTTGCGGCGTGCAGGCTATCTCGACCCGACGATCCGGGCGCGCTTTCTCACGGAAGACGGCGTGGAGGGCCAAAGCGAGTGGGCGCGGCGGCAGAGCGAGGGGCTGCCGGAGGTGCCGCTGCAGTCGGTGCGCTTTGAGATCGAACGCGGCGTGCTGCACTTTTTTGAAGCCGTTGAGATCGAGGGTCTGTCGGTTGTGCCGGAGCGCGAGGCCGTCGGGTTCTTCCATCCTTCGGGGTTTCTCATCGACCGCAGGGCTTTCCGCATCTACTCCCCGGACCGGCTGGCGCGCGGTCAGAACAACCTCGCGCGGCGGCTGCAGGTGCTCGGATACCGCGAGGCGGCGGTGGACGTGACTTCGTTGGAGATCGACGGAGATAGCGGCGCGGTACGTCTGGTGCTGCAGGTCTCGGAGGGTCCGCGTTACCGTGTGCGGCAGGTGCGTGAGCGCCTCTCCACCGCCGCCGCGAATGTCGGGCTGGCCGCGGAGACGATTGTTCCGTCGCGGGAGAAGGACGTCGTCTTTTCCGCTGATCTGGAGCGGGACTTTGCCACCGAAACGCGCAACCGTTTTTTCTCGAAGGGGTATCCCGACACAACGGTGCGCAGCGGCTTTGAGATTGTGGATACAGTGGACGGCGAGACGCTGGTGGATGTGCGCCTTGTCGTGAATCCCGGTGGCCGCGCGCGCTTCGGCGAGGCGGAGTTCGAAGGCTTGCAGGTGACGCGCGAGCGCTACGCGCACTCCCTCCTTGACCTTGAGTCGGGCGAGTGGTTGGACCGGGTGGCCCTCGAGGAGGCGCGTTTCCGGCTCGCGCGGCTCGGTGTGTTCACCGATGTGCAGTACACTATCGAACCGGAGAGCGACGGCGTGCGCAATGTGAGATTTGCGATCGAGGAAGATGCCCGCCACGAGTTCAGCCTCACCGGGGGGTGGGGCAGCTACGAGCGCCTGCGCGCCGGTTTCGAGTATTCCATGTTCAATATCTGGGGCCGTGCGCACCGCGGCGACCTAAGGTTCCTCCAGACTTTCAAGGGCACGTCGGGCGACTACGTTTACCGCATTCCGTTTTTGCGGCAGGCGCCGGTGTCGCTCAATTTCCGGCTGGCCGGTTTACAGCGCGAAGAGGTGTCCTTCAAGCGGCGTGAGTTTACCTTTGAGCCGGGACTCGAGTACCGCCGGCCTGGTTCGGACCAGCGCATCGGGCTGCGTTACCGTTTCCAGCGTTTGCGTTCGATCTTTCCGGAAGAATCGGAGCGTCCCGGGCTTGAGTCCGCGCGAGTCGGCAGTCTTGTCCTTGAGTGGAGTCTGGACCGGCGCGATATGGCGGTGGCGCCGACAGACGGCTACCGGGTGGCAGTCTCGGCGGAATACGCCGACACATGGCTTGGGGCGAATACAACCTACCAGCGGTTTCTCTGGCGCGCCTCTTACCACCGCGAGTTGTTCGCCGGTTCGCGGGTACACCTCCGCCTCGAACAGGGCGCGCTCACCTACTGGGGCGGCGCGCAAGGCGAGACGCCTTTCAACCGCCGCTTTTTTCCCGGCGGGGAAAACACGGTGCGCGGATTCCGCGAAGGCGGGGCGTCGCCGCGCGATCTCGACGGCGAGATTCTCGGTGCAGAGGTCTACACGCTGGGAACGCTGGAGTGGGAGCAGCGGCTTACACCCTCGTTTTCCTTCGTCTTTTTCACCGATGCGATCGTCGAATCGGACCGCATCGGCGATTATCCGGGTGACACCTTCATCCTCACGGGCGGCGGCGGCTTGCGCTACTCCACTCCGCTCGGGCCGCTGCGCCTCGAATACGGACGCAATTTCGTGCGCCGCGACGGCGACCGCGGCGCCGCGCTGCATCTTTCCCTCGGATTTCCGTTTTGATTTCGCGGAAGGCGCGCGTACCTTTCCGGGTATGTTGTCACGTGGTTACCTTTGGATCGTCGGCCTCGCCTACGCAGGGCTCGGACTCTTCTGCCTCTTCCGGCCGCTGCGGGCGGCGGAGTCGGTCGGCTTCGACCTTGTCACCCGCAGCGCTCGGATCGAATTCGCCACCTTTTACGGCGGAGGCATGCTCGCCCTCGCGGCGGTTTTCCTTATCGGAGGGACGGCAAAGCGCTGGACGGAGGCCGTGTGCCTCTTTTCGCTCGGGTTTCACCTCCTCCTCGCCTTCGTGCGGGGATTCTGGGCGCTGGCGCTGCACCCCGACCAAGGTTCGACAATTTTTTACCTCATTGTGGAAATTGTGCTCGCCGCCGGGGCGGCTGTCGTCCTGCGCCCGTTTTGGAAACGCATCCTCGCTTGAAACCGCGCCGCATCGCATTATGGTTTTGGCATGGTCCGTATCCGTTTCCGTCTTCCTTTGGCCGTCGCCGCACTTGTTTGGGTGGTCGTTCCGCTCGCCGCTTCGGTTTCCTTCGATGTCGATTCCCGCCCGGTGTATGAGGCGGAGACTCACCGGTTCACGAGTTATGCCGACATCCTCGAACCGGCGGTCGGGGCCGTCGGGCTCGTGCGGGCCGAATCCGTCCGCCGCGGCGAAGCTTCAGACAACGAACTCTTCGACGAGCTGTTCCGCCGCTTCCATGACAACGACGGAGACAACGACGGAGACAACGACGGAGAGAACGACAGCAACGGCAACAGCGAAGAGACCGAGCCTCCGCGTCCGGAAGGCGACGATAACCGGGGGCGGCCGATTCCGCATGGGATCGGCTCGGGGGTATTGATTTCCTCCGACGGGTTGATGCTCACAAACAACCATGTCATTTCCAGCGCGCGGGGGCGCCTCGCCGACACGGTTCGCGTGACTTTGGAGGAGTTGGGGGATTTTGAGGCACGGGTCATCGGGCGCGACCGTCGCACGGACATCGCGCTCCTCAAACTGGAAGGAGAGAATTTTCCGCACCTGCGCATGGCCGACAGCGATCTCCTGCGCATCGGCGATATCGTCTTTGCCGTGGGCAATCCGCTCGGGCTCGGCCAGACCTCGACGATGGGGATCGTCTCCGCCACGGGGCGGACCGACCTCGGCCTGCTCGGGGCCGGATCGTTCGAGGACTTTATCCAGACGGACGCCGCCATCAACCGGGGCAACAGCGGCGGCGCCCTTGTGGACGCCGCGGGTCGTCTCATCGGTATCAATACGGCGATTTTTTCCCGCTCCGGTGGCAACATAGGCATTGGCTTCGCCGTGCCCATCAACATGGCCCGGCAGATCGCGCGCGAACTCCTCGACCACGGCGAAGTGCGCCGCGGCTTCCTCGGCGTCTCCATCCGCAATCTAGATACCGCCCTGCGCGGCGATCCCGCCGGTGTGTCCGGCGTCGTTGTGGAGCGCGCCGACACCGACCTTCCCGCCGGCGAGGCGGGCATTCGCCGGGGCGACATCATTCTCGCCATCGACGGGCACCGCGTTGCCGACGTCAACGAATTGCGGTTCCGCATCGCCGGCTACCGCCCCGGCGCACGCGTCGAGGTGCGCTACTTGCGGGACGGCGGGGAGGAAACCGCTACGGTGGAACTGTCGAGCCTCGATCCGCCCCTCTCCGCCGCCGTTTCTCCGCGTAGCTTGCCGGGCATCGAACTGATGCCGGTTGGTGGAGAAGGCGACGCTGGCGGTGACGATAGCGAGGGCCTCCGCATCGTCCGGGTTGAGAGAGATTCGCCCTACGCGGCCCTCCTCGACGAGGGTGCCGTGATTCTCGAAGTCAACGACCGCAAAGTATCCTCCCAAGCGGAAGTCGCCGAAGCTCTGCGCCCCCGCGCCTCCAACACGCTCCGCGTCCGCGTCAACGGAGACACTGGATACGTTACACTCGAACCGCGCTGAGACGAAAACCGGACGGCGCTGCGACGAGAGGGGACTCGAACTGTCGGACGGTTGGACTGTCTTTTATGTTCCGTGGTCCGGGAAATCCGCTGAAAAAGGCTCTGCAACCGGCTGTTTCACAGGAACCGACATCCCGGGCACGCCCGGGAAACCAGATGAAATAGCTCATTTTTCAAAATGGCACCGTCTCCGCGACTGCAGCGGGCTTCTGCCGGTGCGCTGACGAAAGAAACGGGTAAAGGTCTCCGGTGATCGAAAACCGGTGTGGGTGGCGATCGCCTGAACGGTCAGGGTGGTGTCCCCGAGCAACCGACTTGCCTCCCACGGTGCGCAGCTCAGCGATGAATTCCTGCGGTGTCCGGCCGGTCTCCTGCGTATAGCGTGCAGAGCAATGTTGCCTGCTCAGGTTCATCAATGCGGCCCATTGGTTCACCATCAGGCAGGTCTGAAACCCCTGCCGGGCCACCCGCTGACATCCTTCCACCCATGTGTTCGCCGTTAGCTTCATCGGGATCCATTTGGCTGAGCACATATCCGGCCAGCCAATCAGCGAGGCGGGCATTCGCGCGGGCCGCGTTGCTTGCGTTCGTGACTGCCGCAGAGGACGTAGGGAGCATAACACGGGCTGGCAACGAGTGGATTCCCTGATTTCATCGTTCTGAAATATTGCCAGAAATCCGACAATTTGTCCACTAGCAGCCTGTCGGACTTACGAGGTTCCACCCGTTCGATGGGATTGGGTGGTGT
>JAFIGH010000072.1 GCA_020831525.1 Opitutales bacterium | reverse complement strand
GCCGCAAAACCGTCGGCCGATCCCTGCCCAAGACCGTCGCTAACGATTGGGGACGGTTACCGAATGCTCGGTTTTCGGTTGAACCACGCGCGGTGCCGCGTCAGGTTGTGAGTCATGGCAGAAAATCAAAAATCCCTCTTCACACTGGAAATCGGCGCGTCGGCTCCGGATTTCCGTCTCCCCGCAACAGATGGAAAGGCGTATTCGCTGCAAGACTTTAGCGAGGCGGATGCCCTTGTCGTGTTTTTCACCTGCAACCACTGTCCGTTTGTGACCAACTCCGACGAGATCACGCGCGAAACGGCGGACCGTTATGCCGAAAAGGGCGTTCGTTTTGTCGGGATCAATTCGAACAGCGAGCGCACCTATGCGGAAGACTCGTTTGAGCACATGGTTGAGCGAGTGAAGGAGCACCGTTTCCCGTGGGTCTACCTGCGCGACGAGAGCCAGGATGTAGCGCGGGCTTACGGTGCGCTGCGCACGCCGCATTTCTACGTCTTCGATGCGGACCGTAAACTGATCTACACGGGCCGCGGCGTCGACAGTCCGCGCGATCCGGAAGCCGTTTCCGTCAACGACCTCGAAAACGCGCTTGAAGACCACCTTGCCGGACGCCCCGTGCGCACGCCGAAGACCAATCCGATCGGGTGCAACGTGAAGTGGGACGGCAAGGATGCGCATTGGATGCCGCCGGAAGCCTGCGATCTGGTTTAACGGCGGAGAAATCCAAGAACTTGTCATGCGTCTGCTCAGAGCAATCACACTGTTCCGGGTGCTGGCGTTCTGCTTTGCCGCGCCCCTGCTCGCCGCGCTTGCCGGGGACACGGACAAGGCGGACGTGGATGTCCTCATCCGCTGGCTTCTCGACGAAGAACGGGATCTCACCGGCATCCGCTTTGCCGACGTGGTGTACGCCACGGCGGGGGTGCGTGTTCTTCCCGTGGACACGGATGACGCCGCCGATACCGAAGTCGTCGCCGCCCTCGGGGCGGCCATGGACCGGATCCTCGTCGAGTTCGCCGACACCGCACATGCGGTACACCGCATTCCGCGGATCAACGAGGTCAGCGGCGCCATCGAGGACCGCATGCAGGAGATCCTCGACGCGAAGCCCGCTTTTTCCTGTGTCTTTCCGCCCACAGCGGAGGGCCGCGTGCAGCGCGCGGGCTACCCCGACCTGCGGCTCGAACATCTCGCGTCGGGAAAAATCTACTACGTCGATCCAAAGCTGCACCGAAAAGGCAGCGAGCGCAGCGGCTTCCGCACCTTCTACTTCGAGCCGCGCACGCGTACCAACAAGATTCTCGAGGACGCCGCCCACATCATCGTCGGCGTATCCCACACTGGACGCGAGGGCGATGCGTGGACCTTCGCCAAATGGAACTTGATCGACCTCCATGAGTTCGAGGTCCGCCTCAAAGCCGAATTCCAGGCAAGCAACCGCGACATCTACCGCGAAGACGCCGTCCTCGCGGAGTCCGGCCCGTCCGCCGACGATTGACCGTGGACCATATTCTTTTGAGAATTCTGTTGCGTGATAGCCGTGATGGAGTTCCTGCCTTCGACAAGCTCAGTCGAGTGGCAGCAGCCGGTCCCGATGTCCGCGGCGTAGTGCGCTACGACATCAGCGGGCTCCTCCAGTCGGGGGGTGGTTCGACGGTGCCTTCAACAAACTGCACCTGCTCGCGGAGGACGTGCCGGATCCATGTCGCTTTGATGGCGCGGGCTTCCCCCGCGGCGTATTGCGCGGCGAGCGCGGCGGCTGTGCCGGCGGCCTGTCCGATGGCGCTGACTCCCGAGATGACACGATAGGAGGAATGCGCTTCGTGCGTTCCGCTGATGCAGCGCGAGCCGAGTAAGAGGTTGTCCGCGTCCGCCGCGATCAACGAACGGTAGGGGATGTGGTAATACCCCGATCCCGGGATGTCGACCATACGCGTGGGCCCGCCGTCGGGATCGTGGATATCGATTTCATAGGCGCAGGCCGCCACCATATCCTCAAAGCGCGCCTCGCCGAGACAGTCCTCTTGCGTAATCGTGTAGTCACCGAGAATCCGCCGCCCCTCGCGGATGCCCATCTTGGAGGCAACAAACTCCAATTTCGCCCCCGTAAAGGCCGGGTGACGCCGCAGGATCGCGACCAGTTCGTCGACAAACACCCGTCCCCTTTCCATCGCTCTCTCTTCCGCGCCGGGTTCCATCGGGTTCACACCCACGACTTCGTTGGCGTTGAAGAGAAGTCGTTCGCCGTCGGGATAGGGAAAGCAGACAACAGAATTTTTCGGGTTTTGCGTCTCACCGCGCGCTTTTGCTTCTTTGTAGAGCGTGGTCAGCTCGTTCCAAAGGGAGTTGAGCCCACCGCGCGTGGAAAAGTCCGGCACGCGCAAGCGGCCCTTGTCGATCCCGCCCATGGCGAAGACGAGGGTGGCGCTTTGCAGGGCTCCGTCTGCCTTCCGCCCGACCGAAGCGCGGCAACCCGCGAGAGCGGAGAGGTTGCCGTTTGCCGTGGCGTCGATAAATGCGGCGCCTTCTGCCGTGGAGCCGTCGTCACAGCGCACGCCGCAGAGGAGTCGTCCATTTTTCAATACCTCGGTAACGTCGCTGCCGGTTCGGATTGCGAGGTTGGCTTCGGCATCGAGAAGACGCCGGTAGGCGGCGGCGAGTTCTCTCTCATCGTAGGTGAGCCGCGGCGCGGAGGCGCGTCGGTCCCATGTGCTGTGCAGATAGGCATGGGGGAACAGCTCCCGGTGGATACCGATATTGACCGGTCGGTGGTCGCGCCCGTGGAACTTGCAAATCAGGGATACGGGGGAATGAACGCCCGTTCCGCCGATTTCCCGGGCTCTCTCGAGGAGAAGGGTGCGCGCGCCCGTGCGTGCCGCTGCCAGCGCCGCGCACACGCCACCGGCGCCCGCGCCCGCCACGACGACATCATATTGTGTTTTCTGCTTCGGTCCGTTACTCATTCGTCTGACTTTTCGTATCCGCTGATTGCCCGCTGCGAACCGCCTGTTGTCAAGCGGTTCATGGCAGCGCGTTCTTTACGCGGAACCGCGTGCCCTATGGACCCGGCCCGTAAGGGAACTCCGCAAGCTGGTTTTTCGACCAGCACTATTATGTGGGCCTCGCCGACGACATGGACCTCGGGATCAAATACACAACAACCTTTGAAAACGTGACCATCGATCTCGCGTATTATATTTCGAGTGAAGGCAGTTGGCGCGGGTCGAGCCGCGACAGCGCGCGCTACAGTTACGACGTCGTTCGCTGGAACCTCGCCGTGAATCCCGACGGAACGGTGGATTTTGATGCCCCGACGAACGGTTTCCGCGAGAGCCATCAGCTCAACGCGCGGGCATGGATTCCGTCGGTCTCGCTGAGTTACTTTCATGAGACGGCCAACATTCCGTGGCTCGACTCCGTCACACCGTATGTCGAATACAGCAGCATCATGAAGCGTGCGGCAGGCTTCAACGACAGCGCTCTGTTTATCCTCGGCGCGGCGTGGGCGCGGGGCGGTTGGTATATCTACACTGATTTCGCGTACTCCAACGGAAACTACTTTGTCGGCGATGACGGGCGATGACGGCGATGATTACTCCCACGTTGACGGGGATGTCGAAGGACGATGTTCTCGCCAAGACGGGATGCACCGTGGGGATCAACGATGCCGCGTTTTTCATCGAGAAAGGGGAGGTCTTTGTCATTATGGGACTCTCCGGGAGTGGGAAATCGACGGTCATCCGTTGCCTGAACCGTTTGATCGAGCCGACGTCGGGCGAGGTGAAGATCCATGGCGATGATATCGTCAGGATATCAAAGCGCGAACTGCGTCGGCGGAAGTCGAGCATGATCTCTCAGAACTTCGGGCTTCTGCCGCACCGGACGGTGGTCGACAATGTCGCGTTCGGCCTTGAGATCGAAGGCGTGCCGGAAGCGAAGCGCTACGAGAAGGCGCATGCCGCCATCGAAAAAGTGGGTCTCTCCGGCTACGCCGGTAAGGTGACGCAGGAACTGAGCGGCGGCATGCAGCAGCGCGTCGGTCTTGCCCGCGCGCTTGC
Organism: Opitutales bacterium; assembly: GCA_020831525.1. Classification (GTDB taxonomy): domain Bacteria; phylum Verrucomicrobiota; class Verrucomicrobiia; order Opitutales; family Oceanipulchritudinaceae; genus SLLG01. The sequence goes on along the minus strand of JAFIGH010000072.1, from coordinate 24,398 downwards.
GGGGGACCCGGAAATACTGCTCATGGACGAGGCGTTTTCCGCGCTCGATCCGCTTATCCGCGTGCAATTGCAGGACGAGCTTCTCGAACTCCAGACGAAGAGCCGCCGCACGGTCGTGTTTATCACACACGATCTCGACGAAGCCCTGAAACTCGGCGGGCGGATCGCCTTTATGAAAGACGGCAAGATCGTGCAGACGGGGACTCCGGAGGAGATCCTCACGCAACCGGCGAATGACTATGGGCGTGCCTTTGTCGAAAACGTGGACCGGTCGAAGGTCATCACGGCGGGAGCGGTCGCCTCCAAGACCGAGGTGGCCTACGAAGAATCCGGTCCGCACCAGTGTGTGCGTGTCATGCGGCAGCACGGGCGCTCGACGCTCGTCGTTGTTTCGCGGGAGCTGAAGTTTGTTGGCTACATCACCATTGATGATGCCGTCGGGCTTTCAGGCAAAGTTCCGGAGAAGGAGGACGAACTCGACCACCGCAACATCCGGTCGATCCTCAAACCGGATTTGAAAACGGTCGCTCCGGAGACTCCCATCGTGGAGTTGATTCCCCACGCCTCGGAAAGCGGACTGCCGATCGCGGTCGTGCGTGAAGCCGGGCACTTCGAGGGTCTTGTCACGCGCGCGGCCATTCTCTCGGGCATGGTGCAAAATAAGGAGGCTTCGTGATGCGCATACCTGTAGGCGATACATTTGAGACTTGGGTGCAGTGGCTCCGCGGCACCTTCGGAGCGTTCTTTGATCTGATCAGCGGCGTTCTTGATTTCGCGATCAGCTTCTTGGAGCGGTTCATTCTTCTCGAGCACAGCGCGGTCTATTCTTCGGTGATGTTCGGGCTCTTTGCGGGCGCGGTGCTGTATTTTCTCCTTCGTGCGAAACTGGGCCGTGCCGCCGTCATCGCGTTTGCAGTGGTCGGCGGTGCCGCCGTCCTCTCTGTCGAAATCTGGCGCTACGCCGCCCTCGAAGCGAAGTTGGCTCCGGAAGAGGCACAGGAGATTATCGCGGATCTGAACGCCTTCGCATCAACGTCCTCAATGAGCGCACGTACCGGCGTCTGACGGAGATGATGGAGGAGGCGACCGTGCTTCTCACGGAACTGCAGGCCATTTTTGTTACGCTGAATCCCGGGCGTCTTTCGATGTATCCGGCGGTCGCGATGCTGCTGTTTCTCTCCGCCGTGGCTTGGGTGCTCGCAGGCTGGCGGATGGCGGTCTTCTCTGTCGTCGGTCTCACGCTTGTCCTCACGATGGGTCTATGGGTCGCTACCATGGAAACACTCGCACTCGTGCTTTCCGCGACGATTTTTGCCCTCGTCGTGGGGATTCCCGTGGGTGTGCTCGCAGCGCAGAGCAATGCCGTGGAAAACGTGGTGAAGCCGGTGCTTGATTTTATGCAGACCATGCCGGCGTTTGTCTACCTGATTCCCGCGGTGCTCTTCTTCGGGCTCGGGAAGGTGCCCGGAGCGATGGCCACGGTGATTTTCTCCATGCCGCCGGCCGTGCGCCTCACCAATCTCGGTATCCGCGGCGTGCCGAAGGAGGTGGTGAAGGCGGCGTGGGCCTTCGGCGCGACGCGCTGGCAGCTTCTCCTCAAGGGCAGTTGCCCATCGCTCTGCCCACGATCCTCGCGGGCGTGAACCAAACGATCATGCTCGCGCTCTCCATGGTCGTTATCGGCGGGATGATCGGCGCCGGCGGTCTCGGCGAAATCGTCCTCAGCAGTATCACCCAATTGCAGATCGGCATGGGTTTCGAGAGCGGTCTCGCTGTCGTTATCCTCGCTATTTACCTCGACCGGGTGACACAGACCCTTGCGTCGATCCGGAAGGGGCGGTAGTGTTCTGCATCAAGATTTCTCTGTTAACCCTCAACAAGGAAAGAAACACACAATGAAACTAAGCCTCCTAATGATTTCACGCATCCTTGCGGCGGGGGCCCTCGTCTCCGCCGGCGCACTCAGCGCCAACACGATCAAGATCGCCTATCCCAACTGGGCGGAAGGCATCGCCGTGACGCACCTCGCGAAGGTCGTCCACGAAGACGAAATGGGCTACGATGTCGAGCTGACGATGGCCGATCCCGGCGCGATCTATGCCGCCGTGGCCGACGGCAACCAGGACGCCTTCCTCGACGGCTGGCTGCCGCACACGCACGCTCCCTATTGGGAGGAGTTTGGAGACAGTCTGGTCGATCTCGGTTCCTTCCCTTCTTTGGTTACGGGGTCACCGGCCTTGTTGTACCGGCCTATGTCGAGATCGACAGCATCGAAGATCTCCCGGACCTCCGCGATGAACTCGACGAGCGCATTGTCGGGATTGACACTGGCGCGGGCATCTACCGCAACACGAACCGCGTGATCGACGAGTACGGGCTCGACTTTGAGCAGGTCGCCTCGAGCGGTCCGGTCATGACGGCGGCGCTCGCCGACGCCATCTCCGACAAAAAACCCATCGTTGTCTCCGGTTGGAAGCCGCACTGGAAGTTCGGCCGCTTCGACCTCAAGGTCCTTGACGATCCCCGCGGCGTCTTTCCCATCGACGGACTGAAGAAGATCGTCCGCAAGGGCTTTGCCGAGGATCACCCGCGCGCGAATCAGTTCTTCGCCAACCTGAACATGACGGAAGGCCAGCTCCTCGAACTCATGCTCGCCATCGACGACGCGGGCGACCAGAGCACCGAGGATGTCGTGCGCGACTGGGTGCTCCTGAACGAGCCGCTCATCGACTCTTGGCTGCCTCGCTGAGGAGCGCCGGGAATCTTTGCGACCGCTATTTTTGCGCTTCTTTATCGCACGGTTGTCGAATTGCGCTGGAAAAAGCGGACTTCGGGTATAGCTTACGATTATGGCTAAGCCGGAACAGTGTTCGAATTGCACAAAGCCCGCCACAATCCACCTCACGCAGATTGTAAACAATCAGATCCAGAAGGTGGATCTCTGCGAGGATTGCCCCTTCAAGAAGGGGGTGACCGATCCCGAAGGCTTCTCGCTGGCCGAATTTCTCCTCAAACCCGGGACGCTCATGCAGGCACAGGCCGATCAACTGGAATGCCCCAACTGCGGCTTCACCCCCGCCGATTTCAAGAAGGCCGGCCGCTTCGGCTGCCCGGTTTGCTACGAGACCTTCAAGGGTATCCTCAAGCCGATGCTCAGTAACATGCACAAAGACACTGTCCACCGCGGCAAAGTGCCCGACCGCGCCCTTGCCCGCGTGAGTATCAAGCGCAAACTCACCGAACTCGAATCGCGCTTGCGCGAGGCCGTCGAGGAGGAGAAATACGAGGATGCGGCCGGTCTGCGCGACGAGATCCAGGTCCTGCGCTCGTCTCTCGCCGAATCCCCGGGCCAAACCGACGACTGATGAATATCCTTCCCCTCATCGAAGCCAAAGCGGAGCTGACGGACGGCGGCTTGCCGCCCGAGCCGATCATCCTGAGCACGCGCATCCGGCTTGCGCGCAACATTGCTCCGCACCGCTTTCCCGGGCGGGCGGGCGAGACAGAGCGCGCCGAGATTCTCGCCATGGCGTTTGAAAAGATCGCGGACGGTCCGCTCTCCGGCGGAACGAGGATCCGTATCGACGAGTTGAGCCCGCTCGAGCGGCAGGTGCTTGTCGAGCGTCACCTCATCAGCCGCGAACTTTCGGAGGCCGGTGCCGGGGCCGGTGTGATCATCGACCGCGCCCAGCATATCTCCATCATGGTCAACGAGGAGGACCACCTGCGCCTCCAGGCCGTGCGCTCCGGATTCAACTTCAAAAAGGCGTGGGCTGAACTCGACGCCCTCGACACCGCTATCGAGGACGATGTCGACTACGCTTTCTCTTCGGAGCTGGGTTACCTCACCGCCTGTCCGACGAATCTCGGTACGGGCATGCGCGCCTCTGCCATGCTCCACCTGCCCGGTCTCGTCATGCAGGAGCATATGGAGAAGGTCATCCGCATGGTCAACCAACTCGGCATGGCCGTGCGCGGGCTCTTCGGGGAGGGCTCCGAGGCGACCGGCAGCGTCTTCCAGATTTCCAACCAGCAGACCCTCGGCGAGACGGAGGACTCCATCGTCAAGCGCCTCATCAACGTGCTCCACGCCATCATCGAGCAGGAGGAGAACGCCCGCAAGGTCATCCGCGAGAAGAAGGCGCTCAAGCTCCTCGACAAGATCGGGCGCGCCTTCGGCATTTTGCGCAACGCCCATTTGCTTAGCTCCGAGGAGGTCATGAACCTGCTCAGCCTAATGCGTTTGGCGGTTGACCTTGGGCTGCTTCCGAAGGAATATAGAACCCATGTCGACCGTCTGTTTATTGAGACACAGCCCGGCCATATCCAGCTCTCCGCCCGCGGTGAGGTGGACCCCGGCGAGCGCGACCAGCGCCGCGCAAGGGCCATGCGTGAGGAGTTCTCCTCTCTCCCGGGCTTGAGTTTCGGCACAAAACCTGATGTCACCCCAAAGAAAAAGAAGTCCTGACGAACCATGGAACCGATGAACAACTTCACTCCCCGCGCCCAGCAGGTCCTTGCTTTGGCGCGTAAAGAGGCCGACCGTTTTCACCACAACTACGTGGGGACGGAGCACCTCCTTCTCGGCCTGATCAATCTTGGTCAGGGCGTCGCTGTCAACGTGCTCCAGAAGATGGGGCTCGACCTCGAAACAGTGCGCAATGCCGTGGAAAAGCAGGTCGGCAAAGGCACGGCCGCCAAACCCACGGGCAACATTCCCTACACCCCGCGCGTCAAAAAGGTCCTCGCCCTCGCGGGCAAGGAGGCCAAGGCGCTCAACCACAGTTACGTCGGCACGGAGCACATTCTCCTCGGGCTTCTGCGCGAGGGCGACGGCGTGGCCGCGCGCGTCCTCAAAAGTCTCGATGTCGATATCGAGCGTTGCCGCGACGAAATCCTCAGCGAACTCGACCCGAATTTTGCGGGCGAGGGCGGTGAGGGCGGTTCCGCCCAGCCGGCCGGCGCGGGCGGCGGTGCAGCCGAGGAGCGCAAAGAGGTCAAGACGCCCGCCCTCAAAGCGTTCGGCCGCGACCTCACAGAGTTGGCGCGCAACGGCGACCTCGACCCTGTCATCGGACGCAAGGAGGAGATCCGCCGGGTCATCCAGATTCTCTGCCGCCGCACGAAGAACAATCCCGTCCTCATTGGCGAAGCCGGGGTGGGCAAGACGGCGATCGTCGAAGGCCTTGCCCTCGAGATCGCCAACGGGCTTGTGCCGGAAATCCTCGGCGACAAAAAGCTCATTACCCTCGACCTCGCCCTCATGGTCGCAGGCACGAAATACCGTGGCCAGTTCGAGGAACGTATCAAGGCCGTCATGGATGAGATCCGGCGCGCCAAGAACGTCATCATTTTCATCGACGAGCTGCACACTATCGTCGGGGCGGGCGCCGCCGAGGGGGCCATGGACGCCTCCAATATCTTCAAGCCGGCCCTCAGCCGCGGTGAGCTGCAGTGCATCGGGGCGACGACGCTCGCCGAATACCGCAAATACATCGAGAAAGACAGTGCCCTCGACCGCCGCTTCCAGAGCGTCATGGTGGAGGCCCCGTCGCCGGAGGACTCGCTCGAAATCCTCAAGGGCATCGCCCCTAAGTACGAGGAGCACCACAAGGTGACCTTCACGCCCACTGCCCTTGAGGCGGCCGTCAAACTTTCCGAACGCTACATTACGGCGCGCTACCTGCCCGATAAAGCCATCGATGTGCTCGACGAGTCGGGCGCGCGGGCGCGCATCAATTCCATGAGCCGTCCCCCCGAGATCGAGGACATCGGCAAGGAGATCGAGACTGTCTGCACGAAAAAAGAAGACGCGATCGCCAAGCAGCAGTTCGAGGACGCCGCGCGCTTCCGTGACAACGAGAAGCAGCTCCGCGCGAAGCGCGACAAAATGATCGAGGATTGGAAGAAGGAGCGCGCGGAAACCCGCGTGGTCGTCGGCGAAGACGACATGCTCCACGTCGTCAGCGACTGGACGGGCATCCCCCTCAACCGCATGGAGCGCAAGGAATCCGAAAAGCTTCTCCACCTCGAGGACGATTTGCAGAACTCCGTCGTCGGGCAGGACGAAGCCACCGTGGCCATCGCCAAGGCCCTGCGCCGCAGCCGCGCCGACCTCAAGGATCCGCGCCGTCCCATCGGATCGTTCCTCTTCATGGGGCCCACAGGCGTGGGCAAGACGCACCTCGCCAAGTCCCTCGCCGAGTCCATCTTCGGCGAGCGCGACGCCATTGTGCAGATCGACATGTCGGAATACATGGAGAAGTTCTCCGTCAGCCGCCTCATCGGTTCGCCTCCCGGCTACGTCGGTTACGAAGAGGGCGGCCAACTGACTGAAACGGTCCGCCGCAAGCCCTATTGCGTGGTTCTCTTCGACGAAATCGAAAAAGCCCACCCGGATGTCGTGCAACTGCTGCTCCAAGTGTTGGAGGAGGGCCGCCTCACAGACAGCCTCGGGCGCACCGTCGACTTCCGCAACACCATCATCATCATGACGTCCAACGTCGGGGCGCATATCCTGCAGAAGAGCCAGAACCTCGGCTTCGGCATCGATGACATCGAGGGCGATTTCGACAAGACGCGCGGCAAAATCCTCGAAGAGGCCAAGCGCGTCTTCAAACCGGAGTTCCTCAACCGCATCAACAGCATCATTGTCTTCCGGCAACTGCAGCGCATCCACCTGCGCAAGATCGTCGACCTTGAGATCGCCGAAGTCTCGAAGCGGTTGCGCGACCGCAACCTGCCGCTTGAGGTCAGCTCCGAGGCAAAGGATTTTCTCATCGAGCAAGGCTATGACGAGAAATACGGCGCTCGCCCGCTGCGCCGCGCTGTGGAGCAGCACGTCGAAGATCCGCTCGCCGAGTGTCTCCTGCGCGGAGACATCCGCGAGGGCGAGGTCATTCTCGTCGAGATCAACGAGGAGAAATCCGCTCTCACGTTTCATCAGGAAACACCCGCGGCCGGATCGGTCTCGGAGAAGTGATGGCACCGCAGTCGGCGCGGGTCGGTTGCCCCCGCGGAACATCATCCATGGATTGAGGCCTTCCCGCTGATGGAAGCGTCTCCGCCGCATACACCGGTCCCGCCCGCGCCCGGCGCCCGCGCCCATCCGCTCGACTGGGCCGCGGCGGTCGGATTCGTCGCCTACGCTTCGACGGCGACAATTACGCCCATCTGCCTCGTCATCCTCGCGAAGGAACTGCGCTTTTCCCTCGCCGCCGCCGGCACGCTTGAGGTCGTGCGCAGTCTCCTCGCCGTCGGGATCATGGTGGCGAGCGGATTTCTCGCCGGACGCTTCGGCAAAGTGCGCTCCCTCGGCGCGGCCACGCTCCTCCTCGGGTTCGGCATGATGGTCTACAGCGCGGCTCCGTCCTACGGCGTTGTCGTCATCGCCCTTGGGCTCCTTGGCATCGGCGGCGGCGTCACCGATGCGCTCATCAACCCGCTTGTGCAGGACTTGCATCCCGGCGACTCCGGGCGCTATCTCAACATCGTCAACGCCTTCTGGTCGATCGGCGTCCTCGGCACCATGCTCATCAGCGGAGAGTTGCTTACGCGCGAGGTTTCGTGGCGCTACCTCGCAGGCGGGGTCGGCGCAATCGCGTTTCTCTCCGGTGCGCTTTTTCTCCTCCTGCAGAACACGAAGCCGCGCGACAAGAACCAGCGGTTGCGCGAGGTTTTCGCGCATAAGACCGCCATTCTCGGGCAGCGTGGCTTCTGGCTTTTCTTCTGGGCTCTATTTTTCGCCGGAGCCATTGAGGGGGCGTTCACGTTTTGGAGCGCGAGCCTGATCCAGTTGGAGTACGGCGGACGGCCGCGCGCCGCCGGTATCGCCGCCGCTTTCTTTGCCACGGGCATGATCGCCGGGCGTCTACTCTGCGGTTGGCAGGTGCGGCAGGAGCACCTCTGGCATCTCCTGTTCTTTTCCGCCCTCGGGGGCCTGCCCGTGAGCGTGCTGGTGCCCTTTGCGCCGGGTGTCGCGGTTGCCGCCGGACTGCTTTTTTTCGCCGGTCTGGCCACCGCCGCGCTCTGGCCGAGCATCCAGTCCTTCGCCGCCGACCGGCTGCACGTCGATTCCACCTCGCTTTTCATCCTCCTCAGCTGCGGGGGCATTCCCGGCTTCGCCTTTTCTCCGTGGATTATGGGTCTGGTCGGGGAGTACGCCGACCTGAGGGTTGCTTTCTGGTGCGTGCCGCCTCTGTTTATCGCCCTTCTTGCGCTGCTCTGGCGGGCGCGGCCGGTTGCGGAGACTCAGTCGCGGTAGCGCTGCGCAGCGGGCACTTGGACGAGGCGCCGGTCCGGAAGCAGCACGCCCGTGAGGTGGCCGCCGTAGACGCAGCCCGTGTCGATTCCGAGGGCATACGGCGCGCGCGCCACCTCCCGCATCGGCGTGTGACCGTAAATGACGAACTGCGGCCCTTCCCACAGGTCCGCCCACGGCGTGCCTTCGGGGCAGGCCGTGCGCTTCGCCGGTCGCCCGCGCCGGTCGAGCACCTGAACCTCCGTGACGACCGCGGCGGGTTGTTCCTTCCACGGCGTGCCGGGCAGGAAGCCACCGTGTACGATCAGTGTTTCCCACGCCGGGATTTCAATGGTCAGCGCCATTGCCGCAAGGTAGTCCCAATCCTCCGGCGCAAGTGTCCGGATCGTCGGGTAGTCCGCCCGCTTCAGATCATTCGTCCTCCGCTTTTCCTTCGCCGTGAGCAGTCTGCGTTCGTGGTTGCCCACGACCGCGAGGGCGCTCCGCTCGCGGGCGATACGCACGACACCCGCCGAATCCGGACCGTTGTTCACAAGGTCGCCGACGAAAATCAGGCGGTCGTCCGCGGTGAGATTTGCGGCGGCAAGGAGTCGTTCCAATTCGGTTCGGCAGCCGTGCACATCGCCCACCACGAGCGCGCGTCCCGGCGGAGGTGGATCGATCAAAAAATGCGTGGATTCAAGAATCACTCAGGGAAAGCTTGCCTCCATGCCGACCGCCGTAAACTCGAAACCCATGGAACTGGAGATTCAGCCGCTTGCGCGGAAGTCATTCGTGAGCGGCCGCGAGTTCGAGCCGGGGCAGCGCATCGAGTCCTTTCTCTACCGCGGGGAGGACGGCGGGCTGGTTCGCGCGGATGTCCTCGCCGGGGAAACCGGGGACTTCGCGGTCCGCGGAAACCTCATTTGCCGTTGGGGCCAGACGGTGAAGGACCGCTCCGATCCCGAGGCCGACGCCCGCAAATCCGTCATGCAGAGCGCCGAGGCGGTTTTTCTCGCCCTCTTCGACGAACCGGAAGAGGGCGCGGAAGCCGTGGCGGAGCAGGAAGCGCCGGAAGAGGGTGCCGCGGAGGCGGAAAAGGAGCGTGCTCTCTTGCGTCATCTCCTCGCCCTAATGCTCGAGCGACGGCGCGTCCTCCGTCGCACCGGCCGGGGGCGCTACTGGCACCCGAAGGAAAAACGGGCTTTCACAGTGCCCGATGTCGAGATCGTGCCGGAACGCCTCCTCGCCCTTCAGGACCAACTTGCCCACATCATCGAGCCGCAAACCGCATAGAGCCCGCGCGCCGAACGGAGCAATTTTGCCGGAGATATGCGGCACCGCGATGCAACCGCGGTCGATGGCCGTGTTTCCCGACTGTCTTTTCTACTATTGAATCCTGAGCACGCTTGCGTCCGTCCGTCCGGGCGGCACGCTCCATGGGGTTACGATACCCGTGCGTTATTCTCCTCGAGTTCATTCCCGGCAGGGACCACACCGCTCCGCCGCTCCGCCGCAGCCGCCCGAAAGCGGTGAGCTGCGCCGGCTCGCCACCGAGTACGGCAAGCTCTGGTCCGTCCTTGCCCGCATGAGCGACCGCACGTTGGACCAGCGCAGGATCCGCCTTGACCGGATGATGAAGGAGTTGGGTGTCCACTTCTCCCTTTTCGAAGAACAGGGAGCGCTTGATGCGGGCGCACGGGTCGACCCTCTGCCTCGGATTCTGCCTCCCGGCGAATGGGCGCGCATAAGCACTGGAGTCGCCCAACGCGCGCGCATGCTCGATGCCTTTGTGCGCGACGCCTACGGGGAGCGCGGGGTCGTTCGCGCCGGTGTGCTCGCGCCGGAGACCCTGCTCGGCAGCAGCGGTTTTCACTTCGAGCTGGCGGGCCTCCCCTTCAGTTGGGGAGCGGTCGCCCTCGCGGCACTCGATTTGGTGCGGACGGAGGACGGCCAATGGCTGATCTGGGACCAGCAGGTGTCCAATCCGCTCGGCCTCGCGCATGTCCTGCATAACCGCCGTATGCTTTCGCGTGCTCTGCCGGAGCTTTTCGAGGCGTTTCCCATTGAGCCGGTTTCGTCCTTTCCCCTCTCGTTCGCGGAACGCCTGCGCGAGATCGGAGAACAAGTTTCGGGTCGGAAGTCGCCTTTTATTATCCTTCTCACCCGCACGGAGACCAACCGGTCTTATTTCGAGGAGAGCTTTCTCGGTCGGCAGATGGGGATTCCCATGGTGCGGCCGGCCGATTTGGTCATCCGCGACGGCGCGGTGTTCCTGCGCACCATCGAGGGTCAGCGGAAGGTGGATGTCATTTTCCGGCGCATTCCCGCGCACAGTATGGATCCGGTCACGTTTCCGCACTCCTCACACAACGGCATCCCCGGGGTCGTACATTGCCTCCGGCAGGGAGAAGTAACGGTTGTCAACGGACTCGGCGCCGAGTTGGGCGACGACCGCGTCCTTCTGCGCCACAGCGAGCGCCTCACCGGGTTCTACCTCGGTGAGCGTCCGATTCTTCCCTCGGTGGAGACGCTTGATCTCTCCGAACGGGATCAGCTCGTCGAAGCGCTTTCCGACCGCGGAAAGTACGCCTTCGCGGCGCGCCTGCCGAGCGGCGACCCTATCGAAGCGCATGCCGGGTATTCCGCCGACGGGGACGGGTTTATGGAGTTTGTCCGCGGCAACGCCGGAAATATTGTGGCGCGGCGGCGGGTGCGTGCCGAGTCCACGTCGTGGCGGGATGACGGGCGGTTTGTCGAGGCACCGCAGCGACTTCGCGTCTTTTGCCTCCTCGGGCCGGAACCTGTTGTCTTGCCCGGCGGATTGACGGAGTCGCTGCCCGAAGCCGACGCCCCCCTCGGCGCCGTCAAACTCAAAGACACATGGGTCCCGGTCGGCCCGTCCCGCGAGGTGATTACACTCGTGGATACCGATTCCGCTCCGCGCGAGCTTCCCCTCGGCAGCCGGGTCGCCAATTCAATGTATTGGATCGGCCGCTACATTGAACGCGCGGAGAACACTTCCCGCATGCTCTCAACGCTGGAGTCGATTCCGGTCGCCGCCGATGAGTCCCACGAAGGCGATGATGCGTGGCTCTTGTGGCATGCTGTCGCCGCTACCGCCGGGGGAAGCAAGCTGGCCGGGCGTTCCAATCCCGTGCCGCGCGACCCCCTCCGCCTCGCCACCGCCCTGCTCCTCGATAAAACGGATCCGAATTCGGTGCAGCAATCTGTCCACCAAGCCGTCTTCCTCGCCGGCAGTATCCGCGAGTTCCTCACTCCGGAGTTTTGGAGCGCGCTTTCCGCCCTGCGCCGGTCGATTGATGAACAGGCGGGGCGGCGGCGTCTGTCTTCGGGCCAGTACACGGATTTGTGCGCTTCCATTGTCGCCGCGGTGGCGCGGGCGTTCGGCACCGCCCGCCGGACGTTGTTGCACGACGCCGGATGGCAGTTCTTCAGCATCGGCGCGCTCCTCGAACGCGTCATCACAACGGTCAACATCCTCGAGCGCGTCCTCGTGCGCGCAGTTGCACGGCAACAGCGCTACCCGTTTGGAGACGCCGGTCTCACCTCTTTGCTCCTCCTCACCGGATCGCTCGACGCCTACCACCGGGTCTTCCGTTCGCGTGCTTACGTCGACCGCGTCGCACGGCTGCTCTGGCAGTCCGAAGTCGCGCCCAACGCCGTCCTCTATTGCCTCCTCGCCATCCGGCGCGATCTCGAGGATCTCGGGCGATTCGGCGATGTGCCGTGGCGCGAAGCGGCGGAGCGGGTCGATCAACTCATCGGTGAGGTCCGCGGACTGCCCATTGCCGACTTTTTCCCGGCTCAAGACGCGTCGACCGGTCGCTCGTCCGATGCGCGCCTACCCGGTCGCGCGGCCGCCGTACGCATCACCGAGACCTCGCGCATGATCCGGGAATTGATCGAAGGTTTGCACGGTCTTCTCGGCGATTCCTTCTTCAGTCATCAGGCCCTTCCCGCAATGGACCGGGGGGCCAAAGACGATGCGGCCCATGCGCTTTGAAATTCGGCACACTACCCGATACACCTACGACTATCCGGCGTCGGAGTCGGTCTGTGAATTGCGTCTTCGTATCCCGGATCTGCCGTCACAGTCCGTTGGCAAACGGACGTTGAGGATCGACCCGCCGGTGCCTGTCCTCGCGTTCGATGATTTTTTCGGTAACCGCGTCGAGGGCTTCTCCGTCTACTTCAAACACGGGCGCCTTTCCGTCGAGTCCGTCACGCGGGTGGAGACCCGCGTCGTCCCTGTTTCGCGCGCCCAGCTCGAGGCTACAGTCGGAGAGACCCGCCAGATCGCCAACTCGAGGACACGCCCGCTTTTTCCCTTTTTGCAGCCATCGTATTATGTCCCTTTCGCGCCTTCGCTTTGGGAGCCCGCCCGGCGGTTCTTCCGTTCTTCGGAGGAGATCGGTGCCGCCGCGCTCAAACTCAACAAGTGGATCTATCGAAACTTCCGTTACGACCCTGCCGCAACGGAGATCTCCACGCCCGTCGACCAAGTCTTCGCCGAGAGGGCAGGGGTATGCCAGGACTTCGCCCATATCATGCTCGCCTTGTGCCGTATGAACCGTGTTGCCGCGCGCTACGTCAGCGGCTACATCGAACCCGGAGATCCGGATACCGGACAGCTCGTCGGCGCCGCCGCAACCCACGCATGGGTCGAAGTTTGGCTGCCCGGCGGCACATGGTGGGGACTCGACCCGACAAACAACCAAGTTGCCGGAGACCGCCATGTCGTCCTCGCCGTCGGCCGGGATTACGCCGACGTCGCCCCGGTGCGCGGGCGCTTCAAGGGAGGTGCCGTGCGCCAGACCATGGATGTCGCGGTTCGGGTGAAGCGCTTGCGGGCAAGCGGGGTACGGCCATCCGCTTGATTCCGTCCTATCCGGGCAGCTCGAGCCCGCCTGTCCGGTATTTACGCCGCGCCACGCAGAGATCGGCAGCCTCGACTGCTTCCATCGGAGCGGGTCCGGGCGGACGCGGCAGGCGGGCCAGCGCTCGGCCTCCTTCGCCCGACCGTAGCCAATCCAGTGTCCCGAGCGCTACGCCATGGGAGAAAAAACGGGCCTTCAACTGCAGCAACTCATGCTCCTTCAACTCGCCGCCCTGCCGGTGGGCCGCCAAAAGGGCATCGCGGTCGACGCGGCAGCCCGTTCCGTCGCGTTTGGCCGCCGCGCCCTTGCCCAGCATCCGCAGACGGTAGCGGGCCAGCGCGCCGCCGATACCGCCTTCACCGCGGCAGCACCACGCAAGCGACCGCTGCAGATCCGCGTTTCCCGCCAGCGCCTCGGTATAACCGCTCCACCGGTAGTCCTCCGGCAGGTCCGCGAGCCCAGCGCGCACCGGATTCAAGTCGATGTACGCCGCCACAAGGCCGACCAGCCACGGCTTGTCCTCCACCAGCACGCTGCGGAAGCGCTCCGCCCAAAGCGTGCCCACCGTCTCATGCGTGCGGTTGTACCACTTCGTGTAGCGTTGCCGCAGCGTCCGCATGAACTCGGACACATCGCCCATGCGAGCCCGCAGGCGCGACCGCAGCCGCACGGCTTCCTCCGTTTCCCCCTGTGCAAGGGCGTGCGCCAGCCCCGGCGCGTCCAGTTGGCACCACCCCGCCCGCGAAGTGCCGTAAAGCGCCTCGAACCGGCGCACCAACTCCGCGTCGTCGCATTCCCGCGCCCGCGGGTCAATCCGCACCAGAATATGCGCGTGGTTCTCCAGCACGCAGTAGGTCACCACCTCCGCCCCGCTGAACCGCGCCGCCCGGTGCAGCGCATGCACCCAAACTTCCCGCTCCAGGTCTCCCATCAAATACCGCCGGTGCACCACCCGTGCAATAACGTGGTATACACAGCACTGATCACTCTTTATTCGGATTTCTCCCATAGCTATATGCCTAAAAATATAATTTCTTCGAGAAAATAAAGCTGTTCGGGTACCTTGGTCAAGGGAATTTTATTGCTTTTCCGGGGGTTCGCCGGATTCGCGGCGGATTTGGAGTTCGCGGAGGCGCTCGTAGGTTTTGGTGACTTCGTAGGCACCGAAGCGGTAGAGCCAGCTGGCGATGGTGCCGATAAAGAGGCCGATCATGGTGCCGCCGAGGGTGGTGGTGCCGAAGACGGTGGCGAAGTAGGCGAAGTTCTCACCCCACTGGCCTTCGCGTATGTTTTGGAAGAGGACTTCGAGTTGGGCGCGGTTGAGGTTGGGGACGCGAATGCCGACTAGGGACAGGAAGACGCGGCCGATCTGGTATGCGGCGAAGTAAACGGGGAGGATGGTGAAGGGGTTGGTGATGAACTGCAGGCCGAAGAGGATGGGCAGGTTGGCGCGGAAGAGGAAGGCGGCGATGACGGAGAGGACCATTTGCACGCCGTAGAGGGGGAGGAAGGTGAGGATGCTGCCGACGTAGAGGGCGATAACTACGGGCTTGGTGCGGAAGGACCAGAGGTAGTGCCGCTTACGGGCACTTTCCGCAAAGGGGCGCAGCACGGGGTATTTGTGCATGTTGGCGCGGCGGGGGAGCCAGCGGAGCAGCCGCTTCGTTCGTGCGATGCGTTCGCTGCGGAGGCGTTTGAGTCTGGTCTCCTCGTCTTGCATGACATTGACAGTGTGGGTTGCGCTCTTGCGCCAGGGGACAATGCTGCCGCGGGCGTGCCCGGCTTCAAGCCCGGAAATGCCTGTGCACGGCGGCTTCAAGAAGCTCGGGCCCGCGCTGCAGGGCTACGTCGAGGGGCATGTTCTCCGGGGTGATGGCGACTACGCGGTCGGCGGAAAGGCGGGGGGGACGCCTTCCGGCGGGTAGGGCGACTCTTCCGGCGAAGACCCAGACCGCGGCTTCGCCCCGCGCCTGTTCGATGAGTTTGGCGGGTGCCTTTCCGTGGAGGGAACTTTCGTCGAACTTTCCCTCGCCGGTGAGAATGATGTCGGCGCGGCGGGTTTTGTCGTCAAGTCTGAGAAGTGCGGCGACAGTCTCGAATCCGGGCACGAAGGCGGCGTTGGGCAGGAGCGTGCGCAGGCCAAAGCCGATACCCCCGGCGGCACCGGCACCGGGTTCGGTTTTGCGCGCTGCAAACGCCGTCTCGGGAATCCCGGCCAATCCGAGCAGGCGGTCGGCTGTTTTTGCCATGGCGCGTTCGAGGCGGTCGAAATCTACCGGCTTCAAGCCCTTCTGCGGACCGTAGACGGCGGTGGCGCCGTTTGGGCCGAGGAGGGGGTTCGCGACGTCGCAGGCGAGGCGCAGGGGGACGGATTTGCTCTTCAGATTGTAGAGTCCGCCGAGCGAGGCAATGCGGTTCCACTTTGCAGGGGCGAGGTTGCGGACCGGTTGGTGGTCGTGGGCGTAGGCGAGAACGCCCATGGCTTCGAGGGCACCGAGCCCGCAGTCGTTGCTGGCGCTGCCGCCGAGCCCGAGGAGAACAGCCGTGGCCCCGGATTCGTTGGCGTGGCGGATGAGTTGGCCGGTACCATAGGTGGTGGCCTGCCACGGATCGCGCTCTTCGGGCCGGAGGGCCTCGAGGCCACTTGCCTCCGCCATACCGATGACGGCGAGCGTTCCGCTGGATTGCCCGAGCCGGAGGATGCGAAGGGCCGCAGGGGGAACCTGCGTCATGTCGACGCGTCCGTAAACCGCGGTGGTTTCGCGCCCCAGCGCATCGTTCACGGGCGCTTCAACGAGTTCGCCGCCCAGCGATGTAGTGAGGATGCGGACAAATCCCTCGCCGCCGTCGGTGAGCGGGGCGGTTTCTATCTCCCATTCGGGTAGCAGTTCGCTGAGGGCTTGGGCCGCGCGTTCGCAGGCCACGTCCGCCGACATGCTGTCTTTGAATTTGTCGAAGGCCACGAGTACCCGCATGCCCGTTACAGTGACCGTGCCCGCCCCATCGTCAAGCGGACGGGACAGGCAGGTGCGTGCCTTGCGTTATCAAGCCGCGGTGCCTCAGCCGCCGCGCAGTGTGGACTGGACCTTTTCGAGTTTCGGCAGAATGACGTAACGGCAGTAGGGTTGCCGACGGTTGTTCTTAAAGTAGTCCTGATGGTAATCTTCGGCCGGGTAGAATGTCTCCAGTGCTTTCAGTTCGGTGACAATTGGATCCTTGAACCGCGGCGCGGCTGCTTTGACGGACGCTTCCGCGGCGGCCTTCTGGCTTTCGTCGGTGTAGAGGAGGATCGACCGGTATTGCGTGCCGATGTCCGGACCCTGGCGGTTCAGTGTCGTAGGATCATGGGCCAGCCAGAAGACCTCGAGCAACTCTTCGAAAGTGACGCGGCCGGGATCGTAGGCGACCTCGATGACCTCGGCATGCCCGGTGTCGCCGGCGATCACCTCGCGGTAGGTGGGGTCGGGCTTTTCGCCGCCCGCAAAGCCGGAGGTGACGCGGAGCACGCCGTCGACGCGTGCGAATACCGCTTCGAGGCACCAGAAACAGCCGCCCCCGAGGACGGCGCGGCGAGCTTCCGCCGGGAGATCGGCGGACCGGTCAAGGGTTACGGGTTGGGGTTGCATGGACTGTGAGAAAAGAAAGTGCGGTATCGGCAGCACCGCAAGACATAGGAGAGAAAATGCGCGGAAGAAACTTGTCATGTTGGGGAAGGTAGCCGGAACGAATGTTTTCGCGACAGTGTAGCCGCGTTTTCCTTTGCCTCCTGCTGCGGGACGGTTTACTGTCGGGGCACAATAGGGTTTGTTCACTCACTCAAGCGGTCAGTAACATGAAAACGATCAGTCTTGTTGCAGATATCGTGCTCCTCGCTATCGACGAGGAGACGGGAAAACTCCGGTCCCTTCCGGACCGGGCGCTGGATTACGCGCTTGCGGGCGCGCTCCTCGCCGAACTCTCGCTGCAGGAGAAAGTCCATGCGGAGGAATCCGGTCTCACCATCGATGCCGCGGAGCCACCGGAGGATCCTGTCCTGCGGGAGGTATTCACCGTGCTTTCGCGTCTGGAAGAGCGGGATCTCCGCCACGCGCTTTCGCGGCTTGCAGCGGACGGACCGGATTTCCGGCGGCGCGTCGTCGCGCGGCTTGTGGAGAAGGGTGTGCTGCGCGAGGAGGACGAGGAGTTTCTGTGGGTTTTTCACCGCAAGCGGTATCCCGCCGCCGACCGCGGCGTGGAGGAGGCGGTGCGGGCGCGCCTGCGGCGTGCCATCCTCGACGACGACCACGAACCGACCCGCGCGGAGCTGCTTCTTGCGGGCTTGGTCCATGCCTGCCAACTCGCCTACCTTGTGCTATCCGACGAGGAACTGGCGGGCAACCGCGAGCACCTACAGGCGATGGCGCGTTCCGACGCAATCGGTCGGGCCGTTTACGACACCGTGCAGGAAATCCACCGCGCGCTGCTCGAGATCCGCACCTACACGGGGATGTGACGGCGGCACAGGCGGGAATGTTTTCGACGGATTCGCACCGGCACCGTAATCGGGGTTGATCCGCGCTGTCGCCCGTCGCTACTGTGGGCGGAATGAAATCCTCGCGTAAGGAAAGTGCGAACGGACCAAATCTCTACCTCATTGGGTTCATGGGGGTGGGAAAATCGGCGGTGGGCCGAAGTGTCGCCCGCCAGCTCGGAATGCGCTTCCTCGATTCCGACGCGGTGATTGAGTCAAACGAGGGCCGCTCCATCTCCCAAATATTCGCCGACGAGGGGGAGGCCGCGTTCCGTGCCAAAGAGCGTGCGTTTATCGAGAGCGGCCACCCGCTGCAGGGCGTCGTCGTGGGGTGCGGCGGCGGCCTGCCCGTTCCGCCGGGAATGCGCGAGCAGCTTCTCTGCAAAGGGATTGTTGTCTGCCTCTTTGCGAATCCGGATACGATCATCGAGCGCACCCTCGGCAACGACAAACGGCCGCTCCTGCGCGCGGCGGATCCGCGCGAACGGGTCCGCGCACTCCTCGCCGAACGCGAACCGGTTTACATGAGCACGGGAATCGGGGTTTGCGCCGAGGGCCGTTCTCTCTCTGAAATTGTGCGCAATGTCGTGCGTGTATACCGTCGTGAAGCCAGCAGTCGAAAGCAACCCGCCGTCCCGGCGCAAAAGACGTCTTGAGTGGGTGACGCCGGTCGGAGCACTCGCCTTTTGCGCGCTCGCCGCCGCTTACCTGTGGCTGCTCGCCGGGGGCGCGGCGGAGTGGCGATTCAGCGGACCGGCGAGGGTCGGGCTGGGAATCTTCTTCAGTCTTTTTGCGGCGGCGGGCGCGGGCGCGGCTCTCTTTATGCGCCGCGAGCTGGGCCGACCGGTGTGGCGGGCGCTGCGCGCGGCGGGTTTCTGGGAGTTGCGCTGGCTGGGATGGGTGGGGCTGGCGGTCGCGGCGGGCGCGGTCGCGGGCACGGTGCTCTTCGCGCTTGCCTGGACGCTCCTGCCGCTCGAAAGGGAACTGGCCGGCATGCTCGCACAGGGTGCGCGGGACGGTGCTTTCTATGTGTTTATCTGGGCACCGGGCGGGGCATTCATCCTCTGTGTGATCGAAGCACGGCGGCGCGCCCCGGATTAGTTTTGCGCGGAGGAAAAGGTTTCTCCATAGAAAGCGGATGATTGTTCTCTCTCCGGGGACGGAAGACCGCCGTGCACGGACTGAAAACTCCTATGTTACCGAAAACCATGACCACAGACAAAATACAAACAGTGGCACCTTTGTGCGCCTATGCTTTGAATACCGAACCGCCGACGGCCAACCGCGATGTCGTTAGCTGGGTACACCGGGTCGCGCGACTTTGCAGTCCCGACCGCGTGCACTGGGTCGACGGCTCGGAGGCGGAGCGCGACGCCCTCTTCGCCATGATGGTGAAAAGGGGCGACTGCGTGAAACTGAACGAAAAGAAGCGGCCCAACAGCTACTACTTCCGGTCCGATCCGCGCGACGTCGCCCGTGTGGAATCGCGCACCTTCATCTGTTCGATGTCCGAAGACGCGGCGGGACCGACCAACAACTGGGTGGCGCCGCGCGAGATGAAGGACAAGCTCAACGCCCTCTCCGAAGGTTGTATGGAGGGGCGGACGATGTATGTGATTCCCTTCAGCATGGGGCCGATCGGGTCGGAGATCTCCCAAATCGGTATTGAGATAACGGACTCGCCGTACGTTGTCGTGAACATGCGTATCATGACGCGCGTCGGGCTCAAAGTGTGGGATGTCCTCGGCGAAGACCGCAACTACGTGCGGTGTGTTCATTCAGTGGGTTGCCCTTTGCGCAAGCCGGAGGACGATGTTGCGTGGCCCTGCAATCCGGAAAACACTTACATCGCGCACTTTCCTGAGGAGCGCACGATTCTTAGTTTCGGCTCGGGATACGGGGGCAACGCTTTGCTCGGGAAGAAGTGCTTTGCTCTGCGCATTGCTTCCGTCATGGCGCGGGACGAGGGCTGGCTGGCGGAGCACATGCTTATTCTCGGCGTGAAAGATCCTTCGGGGCGGAAGACCTACGTCACCGGCGCGTTTCCGAGCGCCTGCGGGAAGACGAACTTCGCCATGCTCATCCCGCCGAAGGAGATGCGCGACGAAGGATGGGAAGTGACCTGTGTGGGCGATGACATCGCATGGATCAAGCCGGGACCGGACGGCCGTCTGCGGGCGATCAACCCGGAGGCAGGGTTTTTCGGCGTGGCCCCCGGCACGAGCGAAAAGACCAATCCCATGGCCGTGGCCTCGTGCGCGAAAGACAGCATCTTCACAAACTGCGCACTGACTGAAGACGGCGACGTGTGGTGGGAGGATTTGACGGACGATCCCCCGTCCAAGTTGATCGATTGGAAGGGTCAGGAGTGGGAGCCCGGCTGCGGGCGGCCCGCCGCGCACCCGAACAGCCGCTTCACGGCACCGGCGGCGAACTGCCCGATCATCGACCCCGCGTGGGAGGACCCGGAAGGCGTCCTCATCAGCGCAATGGTTTTCGGCGGACGGCGCATGAGCACGATTCCGCTGGTTTACCAGAGCTTCAACTGGCAGCACGGGGTCTACGTTGGCGCGACCATCGGCTCCGAGCGGACCGCCGCGGCCGAAGGCAAAGTCGGTGAAATGCGCCGTGATCCCTTTGCCATGCTGCCCTTCTGCGGTTACCACATGGGCGACTATTTCCGCCACTGGCTGAAGATGGGCAAGCGTATCCGGCACGCCCCGCGCATCTTCCACGTCAACTGGTTCCGGCGCGGCGAGGGGGGCAGGTTTCTCTGGCCTGGATTCGGTCAGAACATGCGCGTTCTGCGGTGGATCGTGGAGCGCGCGAACGGCCGCGGCATCGGCACCGAAACCGCCCTCGGCTGGATGCCGAATTACGAGGATATCGACTGGCGGGGGACGGAGTTTCCGAAAGAGCAATGGGATGAACTCATGCGCATTGACTCCGAGATTCTCAAAGTGCAGACGCTCGGCCACGAAGAGCTGTTTCTCAAGCTGTGGGACCACATGCCGAAGGAACTGCTCTGGCAGCGGGATTTGTTGATTTCTCGATATTGATTTTCGGCGGGGCTTGCCATCGGGAGACAGCGGCTGTTCGATGGATGCATGAGTGCGGAGGTGTTGACCGGCTTATGGGTGGACGGCGACGGTGTGCTGCACCGGGCGAGGCGCGCGGCGGAGGGCGGCGTGCGGGTGGAGTCTGTGCCGTTCCGGCCGTTCGCGTGGACGCGGGATGCGCCGCCGGCGAGCGGAGCGTGGACGGCGGAGGCTCTTTCGGGGCCGGGGCCTTTCAATCGGCGCGTCTCCTGCGATTCGTTGGCGGAATTCGAGGCGGCGGTGAAAGCATGGGGGAGGGACGCGGCGGAGGTTATGCGTCCCTACGAGCACCAGGCCTTGGTGGCGTCGGGACAGCGGATGTTCGCCGGGTTGCCGTTTCCTTCGTTGCGGCGGTGCCAGCTCGACATCGAAACCTCGTGCGAGGTGCCGGGCGGGTTCTCCGATCCCTCGCGCAAGGGCGACCGTGTGATCGCCGTCGGCCTGTCGTTTTCGGGCGATGCGGAACCGCTGCTGCTCGAGATCGGGTCCTTTGACGACGCCGCGGAGCGCGCGCTGCTGAAGGCCTTCGGGGAGGTCCTCGCGGAGCGCGATCCGGATATCATCGAGGGACACAATATCTTCAATTTCGACCTCGATTTCCTCGCGCGGCGGGCGAAGCGTCTGCGGGCGGAGTGGCGTTGGGGCCGCTTCGGGGCAGAGGCGCGCTTCCGCAAGAGCCGCATCCGCCTCGCCGAGCGGTGGGCGGATTTCACGCGCTGCGAGTTGCCGGGGCGCACGGTGTTCGACACTTGGATAGCGGCGCAGGTGTGGGATGTGGGCGCACGCGAGTTGCCCGCATACGGCCTCAAGGCGGTGGCGGCGCACTTCGGCATCAGCGGCGGCGCGGTGGAACGCGAATACATCGACGGGGCGGAGATCGAAATAACCTTCCGGGAAGACCGCGACCGCTTCCGTGCCTACCTCAGGGACGACTTGCGCGAGACGGCGGCGCTGGCCGACCGGCTCCTGCCGACTTACGTAGCGCAGGCAGAAACCTTTCCCATGCTTCTGCAGGAAATCTGTGTTCGCGGGACCGCGCAGAAAGTGGATTCCGTGCTGCTCGACCGTTACTACCACGCGGGGGCTTCGCTGCCGGGATACGCTGCGACGCGCACCTTCGAGGGTGGGTTTTCAAAGAGCTTTGAGGAGGGACTTTTCCGCGACGTGCTGCACTTTGACGTGGCATCACTCTATCCCAGCCTCCTTCTGCGGATCGGGCGCAATCCGGCGAACGACCACGAGGGTGTATTCATCCCGCTGCTACGCGAGCTGCGGACCTACCGCCTCAAATACAAGCGCCTCGCGGCGGAGGCGGAGGAATCGGAGAAGCGGGCGGAGTACGCCGCGCGGCAGGCGAGCTTCAAGATTCTCATCAACTCGTTCTACGGCTACCTCGGGTTCGGCGGGGCTCGCTTCGCCGACAGCGATCTTGCGGCGGAGGTCACCCGGCGGGGACGCGAGCTGCTGCAGGGTCTGGTGGAGACCTTCCGCCGGAAGGGGTGCACCGTGCTGGAGGCGGACACCGACGGGCTCTATGTCCACGCTCTGGGACGGGAGGCGGACGAGTTGCTGCGAAAGGCATCGGCGGACTTGCCGGAAGGCATCGAGCTGGAGTTCGGCGGGCGCTACGAGGCGATGTTCTGCTACAAGGCGAAGAACTACGCCCTCTACGACGGAGAGCGGGTAGTCATCCGCGGTTCGGCGCTGCGCTCGCGCGGGATGGAGCGGTTTCTCAAGGACCTCACGCGTGACTTCGTGTCGTGGATACTCGGTGCGTCCGAT
Organism: Opitutales bacterium; assembly: GCA_020831525.1. Taxonomy (GTDB): domain Bacteria; phylum Verrucomicrobiota; class Verrucomicrobiia; order Opitutales; family Oceanipulchritudinaceae; genus SLLG01. The sequence goes on along the minus strand of JAFIGH010000072.1, from coordinate 1,868 downwards.
AAATCTCCGGCGGAGCGTGTGGAGTCACTGCGCGCGGCACTCGCGGCGCGGGAGGTGCCGGTAAGCGAGCTTGCGAAGAGCGAAAACCTCAGTATGTCGCCCGCGGCCTATGCCGCAAAGATGGAAGGCGGCGGCAAGCCGCGGCGCGCCGCCCTGGAAGTCGCCCTGCGCATGGATCCGTCCCCGCGCGCCGGGGAGCGCGTGCGCTACTACCTGCGCGAGAAGCGCAAGGGTGAGACGGCGGACTGGCAGCGGGCGGAGCCTGTAGAGGCCTTTGATCCCGCCGCCGCTCCCTACGACGCGCGGGCCTACCTGAAGAAGCTGGACGATTGGTGGAAGCGTTACGGCCGTTTTGTTGAGCGCGGGCGTTCTTGACGCAGCGGGGTCGTGCGGGCACAGTCCCCGGTTTTGGATGTCGACTGTCACGGTACCGCGCCTCTCCTCCAGGGTGGAGGTGACCCGGTGCCGGAATGCGGGCGAATCATGCGAATTGCCGGAAAATTGTTGAGGACGACTATTGCCTTGCTGCTTTGCGCGGGCGGGGCCGCCGCATGGGGTGATTCGAAGCTGCGGCTCGATGTGCTGGGCATTGTATCGCTGCCTTCGGGTGAGCGTATGGACGGAGCGGTTGTGGGCGGGTTGTCGTCGATTGCCTACGATCCGGGCTCTGATCGCTTTTGGGCGCTGAGCGATTTTGAAGGTCCGGGGATGGCACGGCTTTTCGAGATCGATTTGCCGTATGACGGGGCCGGCGTGGGCGAACCAAAGCCGGTCGCGTTCCGCCCGCTCCTGTTGCCGGACGGCAGCCGCATGCCGGGGATCGACGCGGAGGGGCTCGCGCTCCTGCCCGGGGCCGATGTTTTTTTTGTGAGCACGGAGGGCCGCATGGGTGGAGACCGCGAGTATGGCATCCCGCCGTGGGTGGGTCGCTTCGACGCGGCGACGGCCCGGCTCGATCGGCTGCTTCCGGTGCCGGAGGTGTTTTTGCCGCGCGATGCGGAGGGGAGGCAGGTGTATCCCGGAGCGCCTGCACAGGCGACGGGCGTGCGTTACAACTTCGGCTTCGAAGCGCTCGGCGCAACACCCTCGGGGGCCGCTTTGTATGTGGCCAATGAAGCCGCTCTCTTGCAAGACGACCCGCGACCGCCCTTCGACTCGCAGTGGAATCAGGCGAACGGCAGCGCCGTGCGCATCACACGCTTCGATGATCCGCTCGGGGACTCGCCCGCCGCCGCTGCGCAGCGGGTGTATGTGGCCGATGCGGGGTCGCTTTTTTTCGTTGTGCGGCGTTTCAATACGGTGTCGTCGCTCTTGCCGGTGGATGACAGCGGGCGCATCCTCGTCCTCGAGCGCGGGCTCATCGCTAACAGCCTTGACACCGGCAGCTACCGCATCCGCATCTACGAGGTCGACTTCAACGAGGCGGGAGCCACCGATGTGTCTGAACACCCGTCGCTTATCGACAGCGAGTGGAAAGCGCTCTCGAAGCGGCGTGTGTGGGAAGCCTCCAGCGGGATGGACAACATCGAAGGCATGACTTGGGGACGCCCCGTGGACGGCTTTCGCACGCTCGTCTTGATCTCCGACGACAATTTTTTCCGCCGGAGCAGCCGCCAGGAGACGCAGTTTGTCGTCCTGCGCACCAACATTTCTGCCGGGTCCGAATCGCGTGTCGCCGCGCTTTTGAAGGGGGTGCCGAAGCTGCCTCCCGCGCTGGGCGCCTACCTTGACAAACCGGAGGGCGGTGAGCGCCGCGGAGACGAATAAAGCTCGCGTCCCCCAGGCCTTCGGATTGTGTGGCACCGGAGAGCCGAATCGGCCCCCTCTATAGCAACTCCACAGGCAGTTCTTCTTCGGGTGCGGAAAGG
>JAFIGH010000071.1 GCA_020831525.1 Opitutales bacterium | reverse complement strand
GCACCACCGCACGCGGCACACGCCGCGACTTGCGCGGCACACGGTGCGATACCGCTACGGAAACCACGGTGTCCTCCGCACCGTCCGCACCGTCCGCACCGTCCGCACCGTCCGCAGAATTCTTACCGTCATTTCCAGCCGATTCCGTCTTCATACGTAATCATCCAATTTTGTTTTTGCTCTGTGTCAACGGTATATTACGTTGTTTTATTACTTGGTGTTTGCTTATCACCTCCATCATCATCGCCTGCTTACCATCCGGTGGCCGTCTGTCCCTGTTCGAGGGCGGTGTCTGCGGCGGCGGGCGCGGATGCAGCCTGCTGCTTCTTGGCAACCGGCGCGGAGACCCATGCCGGGAGGACGTCCTTCTGGGCTTCGACGAGGTCTTCGAAAACGCGTTCCGCCGTGCGCAGGGAATTGATGATCGGGTCGACAGCGAGGGCGCGGATGAGGAGACCGCGGTCCTTTTGCAAGTAGCCCTCCACAGTGAGTTCATGTGTTTCGAGGATGCGCATCTGCAGGGCGCGCAAACCGATGGGCATGGCGGGGGCGGGAATGGGACGCGGACCCCGGCGGTCGACAACGCACTCGAGTTCGAAAAAGGCGCTCTCCTCCATATTGGGAACGGCGGGGCCTGCGTTCGGCGTGTTGATGTAGAAGTGCTTGCCCGAATCGTTCCAAATCGCCTGCACAACGTCTGTCGCGTGATCGGACCTCCCCTTGTCGAGAAACTCGGCGAGCGGCTTCCGTCCCGAAACATAATCGCCGATGTCCTGCCACATCCAGTTGGTTCCCTGCATACGCTTTTCGTGCTCGAAGAGGGTGAGCGGCGGGACAACCTCTTCTGCAATATGCGCCCCGTAGCCTTGAAAATACGGCAGGTATTCTTTCGTGTGTGCGGTGCAGACGGGAACAACTCCGAAGATATCCGCCAGCTTCGCCGCGATGCGGTTGTTGAAGAGGGACTTCGCATTCGCCTCCGGATTCTCCACCTCTCCCTGCGCCCGAATCGCCTCGTGAATACGCGGTAGCATGTCCTCACCCCGGTAGGTCGCCTCCAACAACCATGTGAAGTGATTCACCCCCGCGATGCGCATACGGAAATCGCCGATGGTCTCCGCGTCCAGGCCAAGCATCTTCATGTACTGGAGCTGGAGATGCGGAATGTGGAGGCTATCGCAAAGAGCAAAATACGGTGTCCGGCAAATTTTCGATAACGCGATCCCGAAAACCGCGGAAGGATTGATGTAGTTGATCAACCACGCCTGCGGGCAAATCGATTCAACCGCCTTCACGACCTCGGCCACAGCATCGAACTCGCGCAGGGCGCGGAACACCCCGCCCGGACCAATGGTATCGCCCGAGCACATGCGGATCCCGTGCTTCGCACTGACCTGCACGTCGACGCCGCGGTAGCGCGCGTTGTCGCGCGAAAAGCTCAAAATGACGAAATCCGCGCCGGGCAAGGCCTCGCGGAAATCCGTCGTCGCCGAGATTTCGTGGGAGGCGCCGCTGGTCTCCCGCGCTTTGCGGGCGAGCGCCTCCATCTGCGAAAGATGCCCGGGATGGGTATCGACGAGCGCGAGGTGGCCGTCGGTAAGGCCCTCGAGCCGGTTCATGGACCAGACGAGTTTGCGCCCGAAAAAGAGACTTCCGGCGCCGATGATAACGATCTTCGGGTGTTTGTTCGTTTGTTTTTTCATTGCAGGGGAAATGGGGGAATTCTGCTTTACCCCGAGAGGAATGGGCCGAAAGCAAGAGGAGCCAAGCAGACGGCGCAAGGGCGTTCCGACACGCCCCTCACAGGAGAGAGCGGATGTGCCGGATGAGAGCGGGCACGGCCTCGGCGATGCTGTCGCGAGCCTCAAGGTATCGCCCGAAGTCGCCGCCGAAAGGATCGCACACCTCGGCGTTTTCGGGATCGCCCATAGGCTCGCGGAACAAAAGAACGGGTGCTTGGAGGTCGGGGTGGTTCTCTTTCAGGTAGGCGCGGTGGCTTTCGCGCATGGCAAGAATGAGCAGGGCCTTGTCGGCCAGCGCCGGATCAAACGGGCGACTCCGGTGCCCCTTGAGATCGAGCCCGACCTTGGCAAGCGCCCGTACTGCACCATCTGAAGCGGGTTCGCCCGGATAGGCGGACACCCCCGCGGAAACGACTTCGATACGGTTCAGGGGCGGGTCCTCCGCCGCGAGGGCGTGGGCAAGGAGTTTCTCTGCCATGGGGCTACGGCAGGTATTGCCCGTGCAGACCACGACGATCCGGTTACGCTCAAGGGACATGCCAATCATGGTGGCCATCGCGCGGGCTTTGTAAAGACGTGAGGGGAAAACAGCGCCAATGCTGCGTTTTTCAACGCTCCGCCTGCAACTGCCGCCAACCGATGTCGCGGCGGAAGACCTTGCCCGGCCAGTCGATGCGGTCGCAAACGGCATAGGCGTCCGATGTTGCACGGGCGAGGTCAGGCGCGCGGGCGACCACACCGAGCACCCGCCCGCCGGTGGAGAGGAGCGCGCCGTCGCCGCCCCGGCGGGTGCCGGCGTGGACGATGTGCACCTTGGCGGGAACGTCGGGCGGCAACCGGATCGCCTCGCCCTTGGCGTACGGTCCTGGGTACCCCTTCGCTGCAACGACGATCACCGCCGCTGTTTCACCCCGCGCTACGACCTCAGCGGGAAGATTCTCACCCCGGGCGCAACGCAGCATGAGGTCCAGCGGGTCGTGCGCGCAGAGCGGCAGGAGCACTTGGCACTCCGGGTCGCCGAAACGCACATTAAATTCCAGAACCTTCGGCCCCTCCGCCGTCAGCATAAGACCAATGTAGAGCGTACCCCGGTAATCGAGGCCGTCGCGCGCGAGGCCCGCCACTGACGGCGCGACAATCGTCTGGTCGATCACCTCCTTCAACTCCGGTGTGACCACGGCGGCGGGCGCATAGGCTCCCATGCCGCCGGTGTTCGGCCCCGTGTCTCCCTCCCCTGCCCGCTTGTGGTCCTGGCTCGGCGGGAGGCACACGTAACCGGTACCCGAAACCATGACCATGATCGAGACCTCCGGCCCCTCAAGGCACTCCTCGAAAACCACCTCCTCCCCGCTCGTCCCGAAGACGCGGTCCACCATGATCTCGCGCACCGCCGCCTCTGCTTCCGCGCGGTCCGCGCAGACATACACGCCCTTGCCGGCCGCGAGACCGCTCGCCTTAACCACCACGGGACCCGTGCCGTCCTTCAGGTGGGCCAATGCCGCTTCCGCTTCCGTAAACCGCTCGTAGGCCGCCGTCGGGATGCCGTGGCGGTCGAGAAACGCTTTACAGTGCGCTTTGCTCGCTTCGAGGCGGGCTCCCGCTTCATCCGGACCGTAGACGGCGAACCCTTCCGACCGCAGGGCATCGGCGACACCCAGCGCTAGCGGTGCCTCGGGGCCGACGATGACGAGCCCGGCATGTGCCTGCCGCGCACAGTTCACCATCGCCGCGACACTCTCCAGATCGACCGGCCGGCAATCCCCTGCGGGAATCCCGCCGTTGCCCGGCGCGACAACGACGCCACCGCAAAGGGGGCTCGCCTTGCACGCAAGGTACAATGCGTGCTCGCGCCCGCCGCCGCCAAGAATGAGTGTCCGGACCGGTTCCTCTTGCATACCTCTTTCGTCAACCCTCCCGCTCCACTGCGCAAGCCGGAAAGCTCCCCGGCCCCGGAACACCCCGGCACCGCCGGCCTCCGCTTCTTTCCCGGCAACCGCCGAAATTCTTATTACACAGTTATGAAATTGCATATTTTTATCCCGGAATAAAATAACCCATATTCTAATACCTTAATTAAATTTATTGACAGCGGGAGCCGGATTACGGCTGAGGAAAAGGGTTGCTCCGCATGGGGTGATGGGCAGGCTCCCCGGCTTAACCCGTTTTCATGGATAGATGAGTGATCCCATCGGCCACGAATGTGGTGTAGCATTGATCCGCCTGAAGCAGCCTCTCAGCTACTACGCGCGGAAATACGGCTCTCCCCTTTATGCGTTCAACAAGATGTTTCTCCTCATGGAGAAGCAGCACAACCGCGGACAGGACGGCGCGGGCATCGGCTGCGTGAAGCTGAACATGCCGCTGGGCAAGGCCTTCATGTTCCGGGAGCGCGAACTCAACGACAATTCGCTCGCCCGGCTCTTCCGCAAGCAGATCAAGCGCTACGACAAGCTCGTACGGCGCAACATCGTCTACCCGGAGTTGCCCGAGACGGTGAAGGAGCACTACGACTTCGGAGGCGAGATCCTTATCGGGCACCTGCGTTACGGCACCTCCGGCAATTTCAATGCCAGTTCCTGCCATCCCTACTTCCGCCGGAGCAACTGGCCCACGCGCAACCTCATGGTGTGCGGCAACTTCAACATGACCAACACGGCGGAGTTGAACCGCCTCCTCGTGCGGCGCGGCCAGCACCCTATTTTCGACACGGACACCCAGACAATCCTCGAGGAGATCGGATTCCACCTCGACGAGGCGCACGACGAAATCTACCGCCGGATGCGTGACTCGGGCATGCCGGGCGAGGAAATCCCCGCTGTCATCAGCGAGCGGCTCGACCTTGTCGACATCGTGCGGTCGGCCTCGGAACTTTGGGACGGCGGCTACACTATCGGCGGCCTTGTCGGCAACGGCGACCTGTTTTTCCTGCGCGACCCCGCGGGCATTCGCCCCGCCCACTACTTCGAAAACGACGAGATCCTCGCCATCGCCTCGGAGCGCGTTCCGCTCATGACGGTCTTCAACCTGAAGACAGATGAAGTATTGGAACTCCCGCCGGGCCACGTGCTCGAGATGAAAAGCGCCGGCACAATACGCATCGAACCCTTTGCCGAGCCCCGCCCGCGGCGATCCTGTTCCTTCGAGCGCATTTACTTCTCGCGGGGCAACGACCCGGAAATCTATCAAGAGCGCAAGGCCATGGGTGCCGCGCTCGCCGGGCAGATCCTCAAGATCATCGACCACGACCTCGAAAACAGCGTCTTCGGGTTCATCCCCAACACCGCCGAGATTGCGAGCTACGGTCTTCTTCAGGAACTGCGCCGTCGCCGCCGCGAAGCCGTGAAGGACGAAATCCTCGCTGCGCAGAAGGAAGAACGCCTCACCGCGGAGTTGATCGACAGCCTCATCCTCGCCAACTGGCCGCGTGTCGAAAAGATCGCACATAAGGACATCAAACTGCGCACCTTCATCTCCCAGGAGGCCAACCGCAGTCGTCTCGTCTCGCACGTCTACGACATCACCTACGATATCGTCCGCCCCACCGACAACCTCATTGTCGTCGACGACTCCATCGTACGGGGTACGACACTGCGCGAATCCATCATCAAGATCCTCTCCCGCGCCAACCCGAAGCGCATCATTATCGCATCCACCGCCCCGCAGATCCGCTACCCCGACTGCTACGGCATCGATATGAGCGAGCTGGGCAAATTCATCGCCTTTCAGGCAGCCGTCGCCCTCCTCAAGGCCAAGGGTGCCGAAGCACGTCTGCAGGATACCTACGAGGCCTGTCGCCGCGAAGTCGTCAAACCGCCGGCAGAGCAGGAGAACCGTGTCAAAGACATCTACGCCCCTTTCAAACCCGCCGAGATATCCGCCCAAATCGCGGAGATGATCCGCCCGCGCGACGTCCCATGGCAGGGCGAGTTGGTCGTCACCTACCAGACCATCGGTGCCCTGCACGCCTGCACGCCGGGGCATACGGGCGACTGGTATTTCACCGGCAACTACCCGACACCCGGCGGCTTTGCCGTGGCCAACCAAGCCTTCATCAACTATTTCGAGAACCGTACCGGCCGCAGCTACGCCGTTTGATACCAAAGGCCGTACGAATCCCACCGATGACACACATCCGCCGCCTCTTTGTCGAACGAAAGCCGGGCCAGCGCCAGGAGGCGGAGTCCCTCCTCGCCGAACTCCGCGACAACCTCGGCGTACGCCGCCTCAACGCCGTCCGCATCCTCCAGCGCTACGACGTCGAGGGCGTGCCCGACGAGCACTGGCACGACGCCGTGCGCACCGTTTTCTCCGACCCTGCCGTGGAAGACTTCACCGAAGAGCCGCCCGCCGCGCAACCGGGCGACCGCGTGATCGCCGTCGAATACCTGCCCGGACAGTTCGACCAGCGGGCCGATTCCGCCGCGCAGTGCGTGCAAATCGTCGCCGCCCACCGCCCGCTTGTCGCGACGGCTCGGGTACACATTTTGTCCGGTGAACTCACCGCGGACGACCTCGGCAAGATCCGGCGCCACCTCATCAACCCGGTCGACTCACGCGAAGCGGCGCACGACATCCCCGCGACGCTCGCGCGCTCCGCCCCGGAGCCGCCGCCCGTCCGCCGTATCGATAGCTTCGCGACAATGGACGACGCCGCGCTCGATGCCCTGCGCGGCGAGCTGGGACTCGCCATGAGCCACGCCGACCTCGTCTTCTGCCGCGACCACTTCCGCGACGCCGAGCGGCGCGACCCGAGCCTGACGGAGATCAAACTCCTCGACACCTACTGGTCCGACCACTGCCGCCACACCACCTTCCTCGCCGAACTGGAGGCCGTGGAGTTCGACGACTCCCCCCTCACCCGCCCGGCGCGGGCAGCGTGGGACGCCTACCTCGCCGCCCGCAGCGAAGTCTTCGCGGAACGCGCCGGCGAACGCCCCCGCTGCCTCATGGACATCGCCCTCATGGGCATGCGCCTCCTCCGCGCGCGGGGACAGCTCGACGACCTCGACGCCTCCGAAGAAGTCAACGCCGCGAGCATCCGCGTGGAGGCCGAAATCGACGGCCGCCGCGAGCCTTGGCTCGTCATGTTCAAGAATGAGACGCACAACCACCCCACTGAGATCGAGCCTTTCGGCGGTGCCGCCACCTGCCTCGGCGGGTGTATCCGCGACCCCCTCTCCGGGCGCAGCTACGTCTACCAAGCCATGCGTGTGACCGGCTCGGGCGACCCGCGCCAGCCCCTCTCCGAGACGCTCCCCGGCAAGCTTCCCCAACGCGTCATCACACGGGGGGCGGCACACGGCTACAGTAGCTACGGCAACCAGATCGGCGTCGCCACCGGCCTTGTATCCGAAGTCTACGACCCCGGCTACATGGCCAAGCGCATGGAGATCGGGGCGGTCGTCGGCGCCGCGCCGGCGTCCAACGTGCGCCGAGAGCGTCCGGCACCCGGCGACGTCATCCTCCTCGTCGGCGGGCGCACGGGCCGCGACGGCATCGGGGGCGCCACCGGTTCGTCCAAAGAGCATACCGTCTCCGCCCTTGAAAACAGCGCCGAGGTGCAAAAGGGCGATCCGCCCACCGAGCGCAAGCTTCAGCGCCTCTTCCGCGACCCCTCCGTCAGCCGCCTCATCAAGCGGTGCAACGACTTCGGCGCGGGCGGCGTTTCCGTCGCCATCGGTGAACTCGCCCCGAGCCTGCGCATCAACCTCGATGCCGTGCCCCTGAAATACGACGGGCTCGACGGAACGGAAATCGCGCTTTCCGAGTCGCAGGAACGTATGGCCGTTGTCCTCGCTCCCGCCGACGCCGCAGCCTTTCGCACCGCCGCCGACCGCGAAAACCTCGAAGCCACCCCCGTCGCCGAAGTGACGGAAAGCGGCCGCCTCGAAATGGTATGGCGGGGCGACAGCATCGTTTCCATCAGCCGTGAGTTTCTCGATACAAACGGCGTGCGCCAGACCGCCCGCGCCCGTGTCTCCGCCCCCGCCGCACCGGAGTTCCCCGCCCTTGCCGCGGGCGCGGCCGCCGCATCACTCGAAGACGCGTGGACAGCGGTCCTGAGTGATCTCAACGTCTGCTCCCAGCGCGGCCTCGCGGAGTGCTTCGACAGCAGCATCGGTGCCTCCGCCGTGCTCTCGCCCTTCGGCGGCCGGCACCGCGTGACTCCGACCGACGCCATGGCCGCCACCTTGCCCGTAGACAACGGCACAACCCCGACCGCCACCCTCATGTCGTGGGGCTTTCATCCCGCCATCGGGCGGTGGAGCCCCTACCACGGTGCCGTCTACGCCGTCCTCGAAGCCACCGCCGCCATCGTCGCAGCGGGCGGGCGCGCCGACCGCGTGCGCCTCACCCTGCAGGAATACTTCGAGAAGCTGCGCGACGACCCGCGCCGCTGGGGCAAACCGCTCGCCGCGCTCCTCGGCGCTTTTCACGCGCAGACTGCCCTCGGCATCCCCGCCATCGGCGGCAAGGACTCCATGTCGGGCAGCTTCGAAGATCTCGACGTGCCCCCCACCCTCGTCGCCTTCGCCCTCGCCCCGGCGGACGCGCGCAACGTCCTCTCCCCCGAGTTCAAGGAAGCGGGCCGAACGGTCTATCTGCTCGAAGTGCCCGTCGGCCCCGACCACCTGCCCGACCTCGCCGCCGCCCGCGAACGCTACGCCGCCCTTGCCGCCGCCCTCGAGAGCGGGGCCGTCGCCGCCGCGCAGAGCCTCCGCGCCGGCGGTCTCGGCGCGGCCCTCGCCAAGATGGCCTTTGGCAACGACATCGGCTTTCGCTTCGCGGCCGGCGACGCCGCCGAAGACCGCGCCGCCCTCTTCGGTCCGCGCTACGGCAGCATCCTCCTCGAAGCCCGCGATCCCGCCGCCCTCGAGCGCATCGGCGCCGTCGCCCTCGGCAAAACGCTTGCCGAGCCCGTCATCGAAGCCGGGGTTCACCGCATACCGCTCGACACCTTGCGCGCGGCATGGGAAGCGCCGCTCGAGAGCGTCTTCCCCACCCGTGCGCCCGCCCCCGGCGGCTGCCCGCCCGAGCAGTTCTTCGCACCGAAGAGCACCTGCCGCGCCCCTGCCAAAGTCGCCAAACCACGTGTTTTCATCCCCGTCTTCCCCGGCACCAACACCGAGTACGACACCGCCCGCGCCTTTGCCCGCGCGGGGGCCGCACCAGTCACCCGCGTCTTCCGCAACCTCACCGACGACGCCGTCGAGGCATCCCTCGCCGCCTTTGCCGAGGAGATCGCGCGGGCACAGATCCTCATGCTTCCCGGCGGCTTCAGCGCGGGCGACGAACCCGCCGGCAGCGGCAAGTTCATCGCCGCCGTACTGCGCAACCCCCGCGTGCGCGACGAAGTCCACCGCCTCCTGCGCGAACGCGACGGTCTCATCCTCGGCATCTGCAACGGCTTCCAGGCCCTCGTCAAAACCGGTCTGCTCCCGCACGGCGAGATCCGTGCGCCCGGCCCCGCCGACCCCGCGCTCACTCACAATCTCATCGGCCGCCACGTGAGCTGCTACGCGCGTACCCGCGTTGTCTCCAAGCGCTCCCCGTGGCTCAACCGCTGCGAACTGGGCGAAGTCCACATGATCCCCGTCTCGCACGGGGAGGGCCGCTTCACCGCCCCGCCCGAAACCCTCGAAACCCTCCGCGAGAACGACCAGATCGCCACCCAATACGTCGACGAAAACGGCCACCCCGCTCACGGATTGCCCGACAACCCGAACGGCTCCCTCCTCGCCATCGAGGGCATCACCTCCCGCTGCGGCCGCGTCTTCGGCAAAATGGGCCACTCCGAACGCACCGGCACCCACGTCGCCAAAAACATCCCCGGCAACAAAGACCAGCCCCTCTTTCAAGCGGGGGTGGAGTACTTCGGGTGAAGAATGCCGACTGGCTCGAGGCGCAATAATGTCAATCGGAAGAAACCGGTTTCTTCTGTGGGCACTTGACTCGCTGCTTTCGTGCACACTATATTCGTGCGATGAAAAACATCACGCTCAGTGCCCAGGAGGACCTCATTGAGCGCGGGCGGCAAGTGGCCCGCGATCGACGCACCACGCTCAATCATCTCTTCCGCGATTGGCTCGCCGGCCTCGACGGCGCCGATCTCCGCGCAGCAGAGCACGAGGCCATCATGGAGTCCACAAGCGGCAAAGTGAAAGTGGGCCGCAAATTCTCGAGGGAGGAGATGAATGAGCGTTGAGCACTTTATCGATACCAACGTTTTCGTCTACTCTTTCGACGACGACGCCGGGTCAAAGCGCCACCGTGCCCGTGAATTGATTGTCCGTTCTCTTCGCGACCGATCCGGAGCGATCAGTTCGCAGGTGGTTCAGGAATTCCTCAACGTGGCCTTGCACAAATGGGAGGTGCCGATGGACACCGAAACCGCCGCCCGCTATCTGCAGAACACCTTGATGCCGCTTTGCCGAATCTATCCTTCGGAGAACCTCTTCCGCTCCGCCCTTTCAATTAGAACCGATACGCAATACCGGTTTTTCGATTGCTTGATCGTCGCCGCCGCCCTGCAAAGTGGAGCGAAAACCCTCTATTCGGAAGACCTCCAGCACGACCGCCGCTTCGGAACATTGCGGATCGTCAATCCCTTCAGGACCGAAACATGATACCCCTCACGTCTCGTCCCCGCTGCACGCCTCCGCGTCGAGATGCTCCAGAAAGAAGGCCCAGCGGTCGGCTTCTTTGCCGATGATTGTATCCATGGGACGCCCCGCGCCGTGCCCGGCGCGGCGCTCGACACGCAGGACAACGGGGTTGCCGCCGGTCTGCGCCCATTGCAGGGCGGCGGCAAATTTGAAGGAGTGGGCGGGGACGACGCGGTCGTCAAACTCGCCTGTCGTGATGAGTGTAGGCGGATAGCCGATACCCTTGCGCACGTTGTGCACCGGTGAATACGCCAGAAGCGCGGCAAACTCGTCGGGGTCGTCCACCGTGCCGTAGTCGGTCGCCCACTGGTGCCCGATGGTGAAGCGGTGGTAGCGCAGCATGTCATGCACGCCCACGTCGCTCACCACGGCACCGAAAAGGTCGGGACGCTGGAGCATGGCCGCGGCGGTAAGAAGACCGCCGTTGCTGCCGCCCGTCGTGCCGATGAGACCGCGGCGGGTGTAGTCCTCCGCGATGAGCCACTCGGCGGCGGCAATAAAATCGTCGAAGGTATTCTGCTTTCGGGTTCGGGTGCCCGCCTGGTGCCACTCCCTTCCGAATTCGCCGCCGCCGCGCAGATTCGGCATGACATAAACGCCCCCGCGCTCCAGCCACGGGAGGATGGATACGGAAAAGCGCGGGGTCTGGCTGACGTTGAAACCGCCGTATCCATAAAGGACGACCGGGTTGCTTCCGTCGCGCTCAATGCCTTTTCGGTGGACGATGAACATCGGCACCCGCGCCCCGTCGCGGCTCTCGTAGAATTCCTGCGAAACCTCGACCGTCTCCGGATCGAAATCGATACCGACCGGCCGGATGGCCTCGCTTTCTCCCGTTGCCGGATCGCACCGGAAGATCGTCGTGGGGTAGTTGAACGAAGTGAAGGCGAAGTAGAAGGCTTCGCGCCCGGCCCGGCCGCGAAGGCCCGCCACCGTGCCCGGTCCCGGTAGGGCGACCTCCCCCGCCGGCGTGCCGTCGAGTTCGTGAACGACGACCCGCGCGATGACGTTCTCAAGGTATTGCACCACGATACGTCCGCCGCTGAGCGTTGCCGAATCGATCACTCCCCCGCCCTCCGGCACAATCTCGCGCCAGTGTTCGATTTCCGGGGCCTCCGGATCGATCACGACGATGCGGTAGCGCTCCGCTTGGTGGTTGGTGAGCGTGTAGGCGAGCCCGTCGGCGAATCCGAAGACCCAGAACCGCGCCAGCCCGTCCGGCACAAGGGTGCGCAGAGCGGGTGCGGCGGGGTTCTCCGCGGCTTCAAGGTCGGCGAAGAGCAACCCGTTGGTCAGGTTGCCTCTCGCTTCGCTAACGATGAGGTAACGCCCGGATTCGTCCGTCCCCGCGCCGACAAACAGCCGCGGATCGTCGGGCCGATCATAGACCACGGGATCGTCCGCGGGGTCGGTGCCAAGGGCGTGGTAGTGGATGCGCCCCAACTCGTTGCGCGCGTCGTACTCGCGCCCCGCCTCCGGCGGATCATAGCGGCGGTAGTAGAAGCCGGCGCCGTCGGCCCGCCACGCGAGGCCGCCGAACTTGGACCAGCGGATCTCCGTCGGCAGGTCTTCCCCCGTCTCCATGTCGCGCACCCTCCATGTGCGCCAGTCCGAGCCCCCGTCGCTCACCCCCCAGCCCATGTAGCGCCCGTCCGGCGAAAAACCCATCCCCGCCAGCGACACGGTCCCGTCCTCCGAAAACGTGTTGGGGTCGAGCAGCACGCGTTCGTCGCCCAGTTCATCCGTTCCGGACACGTAGACCACACTGTGCGGCTGCAGCCCGCTGTTGATTGAAAATACATAGCGGTCGCCGGACCATTGCGGCAGACCGTAGCGCGGCGAATCCCAAAGCTCCCGCAACCGCGCCGCCACCGCTCCGCGCTCGCCGAGTCCCGCCGCGTATTCGTTCCACAGAGCTTCCTGCCCGTCCAACCACGCCTGCGTCGCCTCACCTGCCGTATCTTCGAGCCAGCGGTACGGATCGGCCACCGCCACACCGTGAAAGGTGTCCACCGCGTCGCCGCGCGGAGCGTCCGGATATTGCATCGCCTGCATCGGCACAAGCCAAAGCGCTAACGCCGCAAGAGCAAGGATCGTTCGCTGCCACTTCATGAGTCCCAACGTGAAACCCTTCCCCGGAAACGCAAGCGCGGCAGTATCCTCCTGAATCCACGTGCACCGAGGGGATTCGTTCTTCGTTGTCCGCATTGCGCTCAGCGCATGGCCACAGACCTCGACGGCAAGATCTTCAGTCCCGCGAAGCGGGCGAGCTTTCGCTGGTTTTCATCAAACGAGAGGAAACGCTCTGACTTCACTATCCGGGCAGCCGCCACATGTAGAATATCGTAAGACCGGTGACCGCCGCCTTCCGTCTTGAGCCGTGAGAGTCTGCGCGCCTCCGCGAAAACCGCCGCAAGGTTCAAAGGGATCTCGGTCACCCGCCCGGCATTCATGTCCGCCGCAAAGTCATCCCGCATCCCGGCACCCTGCTCCGCTGCGATGGACTTACGGAAGACAGCGAAACGTACGGCGTTCTCGAATTCGTAGACGGTAATCACAGAAACTCCGACGGGCCCGTCGAGTGTCGCGATGAGTCGCTCTGCAACCGGTGTGAACACGTCCTTACCGTAGAGCGAGAAAAGAAAGCTCGTATCGGCCCCGGATATACTGAGCGGTGTCTCCTTCACCACTTGCCCGAGGACTCTCCGAGGACTTCACGGTCCTCTCCCTGTCCAAGCGGCGGCCACTTCGACTTGTCCCGCCGAAGCGCGGCGCTTTGCGACCAATCGACCTCTGTCGCGCGGACAGGTTCGGGAATCAGGCGGGCAACCGGCTTGCCTCGACGCTGGATCACCACTTCTTCGCCGGCTTCCACCTGACGCAACAGCTCATTGTAAGTATTCCGCAAATCACGTACGCTCGCCACTTTCATGCTACAAAGAA
Source organism: Opitutales bacterium (assembly GCA_020831525.1). Lineage (GTDB taxonomy): Bacteria > Verrucomicrobiota > Verrucomicrobiia > Opitutales > Oceanipulchritudinaceae > SLLG01. Next base: position 15,126 of record JAFIGH010000071.1, on the reverse strand, counting down.
TGTAGCAAAACGGAAAAATGTCAATGTCTTTCCGCCGCCCGGCAAGGCCTCAAAATACCGGCGGCGGCGTGTTGAGCATGCGGAGAAAAACGAATACAAGCACCCCCGTCACCGACACGTAGATCCACACCGGATAGGTCCAGCGGGCGAGACGTTTATGGCTCTCCCACCGCTTGGCGGCAGCAAAGTAGAGGGTCGAGAGGACCATCGGCAGGACAACGACGGCGAGAACGATGTGCGTGATGAGAATGAAAAAATACACCGGCCGAATCAGCCCCTCGCGCACGAAACGTGTGTCGCCGTGGAGCGAATGGTGCAGCAGGTAGCCGACGAGAAACAGCGCCGACGCCACCGTGGCCGCCATCATGAGCATGCCGTGTGTGCGCTTCTGCCCCGCCTTGATCTTGATGATGCCAAGGATGACGAATGTCGCGCTCGCCGCGTTGAGAAACGCGTTGAGGGCCGGCAGAAAGGCAAACGCCTCCGTGTCCGCCGCAACACCTTCAAATCCGTAAATCAGCCAGAAGAGCCCCGCCACCGCGAGAACACTCACCACCCCGATCCATATCAACGCCGTCCTTGGTTGCATGGCGAGGAAGGTGCGCAACAGCAGTCACGCCGCAAGCGCAACCGCCTCAATTGCCGCTGCCGAGGCGCTGGAGGCGGCGGTGCATGTCGCGGATTTCGCTCTGGCTGAAGTCGTCGCCGATGCGCAGGCCGGCCCACGGGCGGACTTCGTCGACAATCACGCTGGTATCGTTGGTGATCATGAACCCGAGGAGCTGGCCGCTCTTGGAGAAGACGATGTCGCCCCGGCGCGGGGAGAATTCGCCGAAGAGGCGGTTGACAAGCCGTGTGTCCATGTCGACATAACGCTGCGAGCCCGGCCGCAGCCGGAAGCGGGATTCGCCGAAAAATCCGCGTTCATCGTTGATGACGACGGCCTCCGGGAAGCGGAGGGGATCGTCGGCCAGCCCGATGACCTCGATATCGGTGTCCTCGACAAAGCGCCGCGGCACGGCGATGGCGACAACCCGCGGGTCGGCGCGCAGAAAGCTGACTTCGACAATCTCGAGGCGGTTGTCCCCGATCTGCATGGTACCGCGGAGATTCTGAATGCGGTCGAGCGTCTCGGCGCGGAAGGGCGAACGCGATCCCTCGAAGACAGCGTAGACCTGCCCGCCGTCCTCCACGAGGACCGTCTCCACCGTCTGCGACTGGTCGCGGGAGCCGAAGAGCGCGGGGGTCTGCCACTCGAAGGCGAGGGGGATACGGTTGTTTTGGAACCGGTTGTAGATGACATTCATGGATAGCGGCTGCGCCCGGCGCACCTCCTCCTGCACGGCGGTTGTGCGCTCGGCCAGCTGGGTGACCCCTTCGCCGAGCCGCTCCGCGCGTTCCTGCGCACGTTCTGTCTCTACACGGGAGCGGTCGACTTCGGCACGCGCGGCGACGAGGTTTTGCTCCAGCATGGCGCGCTCCGTCTCGGAAATCCGCAGGTCCGTGGCCACGCGCTCGCGGTCGCGCTCCAGCTCGCGGCGGATTTCCTCCAATTCGCTGAGGGTTTCCTCGCGCTGCGCCAGTTCCCGCTGGCGTTGCTGCAATTCCTCCTGCATCCGGCGGGAGCGCTCTTCTTGCTCGCGCAGGTCGGCGTCGAGCCGTTCACGCTCCTCCCGCGTCTGCGTAAGCGATTCTTCGGTCTGCGCCATGTCGCGGGCGAGGCGCTCGCGCTCGGCGGCGAGGCGCTGGCGCTCGCGCTCCAACTCTTCACGTTCCTCCCGCGTAAGGTCCAGTTCACGCGAACGCTCATCCAGCTCGCGGGCCGTCTCTTCGAGCGTGGCTTCGCGGGATTCCAGCTCCTGCGCGAGGCGGCGGCGGTTCTCTGCCTCGCCTTCAAGGGAAAGCCGCAGCACCTCGACAAGGTCGCGCTCGAGGCCGGACTCCGCCTCCGCTTCCTCACGGGCCACCTCCTCGGGTGCATCCGGCGGCTTGAACTCGACAAGCGCGAGGATACTTATGAGGAGGAAATCGCAGATGATGAGAAGGAGCGACTTATTCACAACGCGTTCAAAGGTTTGGGGTCGGAATCCGGCAGGCGGATCAGCCCATGAAGTTGGTCACACTGCGGTCCGCCCTCTCGGGACGCGCGGGAGAAGCCCTCTCGCTCGACATAATGAGTTCTCTGCGGTAGGGCCGCAGGAAAATCACCTTGAGCAGGGCGACGAAGATGATCCCGAAAAGCGTCGACGCATAGGCTGCCATGAGGCTCGCCTCCACGACATTGAGGACGACGAGGATGAGCGCCGCGACCGTCCCCCCGAGGCCCACATAGAGGCCGAGGTCAAAGAGGTGCTCCTCGTTCTCAAGTAGACGGATCTTCAACTCCGGGTGGGCGCTCTGTCTTTTCACTTCGCGGATGCGGATCATGCAGAAGACGAAAATCGCCAACTGCGTGACAAAGAAGAGCAGGAGGATGATGAGGGTGACCTGGTCGATCATATCACTTTCGGATTCGTGTGAGGGAAGAGAAGCCGGTCCGACGACGCTCGCCAAGTCGATGCGCAGGACGGCTTCACGGTTTTCATGAAAGTGGAGCAACTCCGGTTCGACCGCAACCCACAGCAGGACCGCGACGATAAAGGCGACCGCCGCGTTGCTCGCCAGAAAGAGTGGATTGCGGTAGGTGGCGACAGGCCGCCGGTGGGACAGCTCCGCCGCACGGCAGAAGAGAACGGCCAGAGCAAACCCCGAGCCGAAAAACGCGGCCAGCTTCGCGGCGAGGGCGAGGCGCGGGTTGCGCTGCGTGAAGCCTTGGAAATATTCGCCGCCGCGCATGATGTGCGCCGACAGGCCGCTGAGCAGCGGCGACGGCTCGTAGAGCGGCTTCTCAAAGGTGAGTAACTCGTGCACGGCCCCCGCTCCCATCGTCAGCGCCAGCCGCAGGGCGCGCCAACCGTCGTCGCGCTGGCGGCGCAGGTAATCCACCAGCCCCGGCAGATCGTCGGTGAGAAGTGCGGCGGCGTAGAAATCAGGCAACCGCGCGCCCTCCTCTTCCTGGTGGAGTAGCGCAGCCACACTGTAAAACGTATCCGCGTCGGGGCAATGCGCCACGAGTTCGGCGAGCGCGCCGAACGACATGCGCTTGCCGAGGCTGAAGACACCGAGAAGGAAGCGCTCCAGATCCCGCGAGGCCTCTTCCGCTGCGAGCGATTCGCGCGTGACCTCCCGCAACCGGCGGCTCACCGCCCCGGGGAACCGCCCGCTCTGCTCGAGGAGTGCGGCGGAGAGGATCGTCGCATCAAGGGGATGCCCCGCCTCCGAATACGCCGGAAGAAACCGCTCCCAGCCCGCCAGCTCCCGCGTGCGCAAGAGGTCCCGCACAAGCTCGTTGCTCGAATGGGCGAGAAACCGCGCCATGCCCTCGCGGCGTTCCCGCGGCAGCATAAAAGGAATCAGCTCCGCGCCCTCCTCCGGATGGTAGCTCACGGAGTCGAGGAACTGGATAAAATACGGCGCCGGTCCGCCGCTGATCGAATAGGCAGGGTTGGCCGTGCGGAGACGGGAGGCGCGCTGCCGCTGCGCTTCGTCCATCCCGCGGGGCACGCTCTCGCTCACGAGCGCGGCGGGACCGGACCGGCCCGCCGCAAGCAGTTCATCCACCAGATCCGCCGCCGTCGGCGTCCCCCGCCCAGCTTCTTCCAGCACAAGAGGAGAGACCGCCCGGAAATGCACCGGCATCACCATGCCCAGCCACGCGAGCAAGACCATCGCCCAGAGCAGAAGAAACACATCGATGAAAAAACGAATCCGCATGGAAGCGCCTCATGAATCACACATCCGCCGCGCCGGAAGCAACAGCGGAACGGCCCGATAGCCCGGTTTTCTGCTCGACAGAAAGAACGGGCGGGCGGAAAACTCCGGTATTATCGATGATCTTGCCCATCACGCAGTTCGGTGAATCTATCCTCCGCCGGAAAGGCCGGGAGGTTGAAACCTTTGACGACGATCTCCAAGCCTTGGCTCAAAATATGGTGGAAACCATGGAAGAAGCCGAAGGGGTCGGGCTCGCCGCCCAGCAAATCGGCCTCCCGCTGCGCCTCTTCGTCGTTGATGTCGGCATGCTGCCCGACGACGAACTGGACTACTCCCTCGACGGCCGGCACCCGCCCGTCGAACTCATCATGCCCATGGCCGTGGTGAACCCGCGCCTGCACACCGGCGGCGGCCAACCGCTCGTCGACGAGGAAGGCTGCCTCTCCTTTCCCGGCATACGCGGCGAGGTGCCCCGCGCGCCCTCTGTTATTCTGGAATACCAAGACCTCGACGGCGCGCCGCACACCCTCGAAGCCGGCGGTTGGTTCGCCCGCGTGCTCCAGCACGAATATGACCATGTCGAAGGCGTGCTCTTCATCGACCGTATGGAAACCCGTCAGCTCCGCCTTCTCGATACCAAGATCAAGCGCCTCAAGCGAGCCAACCGCGACCGCGGCACGGGCAAACCCGCCTGAGGCGGTTTCGTAGGCGGTATTTTTCCCTTCTCTTGGGAACAAACCCAAAACCCGGAAAAACAGAACCACACAGAACATGAAAATCGAACAAGTTGCCGTACAGCTCTACACCCTGCGCGACCAGATAAAAACTGCCGGAGACTATGACGCCACCCTGCGCAAAGTCGCCGAAATCGGATACAAGTCCGTCCAAGTCTCCGGCCCCCGGCCCGTCTCCCCGAAGGAGATCGCGGAACTTTGCGCCAAACACGGCCTGACCATCAATTCCAGCCACGAGGACTCCACCCTCATCCTTGAAGAACCGGAGAAAGCCGTCGCCAACCTCGACGCCCTCGGTTGCGAACACACCGCCTATCCCTTCCCCAAGGGTGTCGACTTCGGCAGCGAGGCCGGCGTCGACGCCTTCATCGAGCAGCTCAATGCCGCCGGGAAAGTCTTCGCCGACTCGGGCAAAACCCTTTCCTACCACAACCACAACCACGAGTTCCGGAAGATCGGCGGCGAAATCATCCTCGACCGGATTTTCCGCAAGACCGACCCGCGTTACCTGCAAGGCGAACCCGATACCTACTGGATCCAGATGGGCGGAGGAAGCCCTGAGGCGTGGTGCCGCAAACTCGCCGGCCGCCTCCCCCTCCTCCACCTCAAGGACTTCCGCACAACCGAGGAGAACAAACCGACCTTCGCGGAGATCGGCAACGGCGTCCTCGATTTCAAGGCCATCGTCGCCGCCGCCGAAACCTCCGGTTGCCAGTGGTTCATCGTCGAACAGGACGCCTGCCCCGGTGACCCCTTCGACTCCCTCGCCCAGAGCTTCCGCTACATCCGCGACAACCTCGTGAGCTAACCGCGCTTTACGCCGCCGCGCCCCGTGCGCGGCGGTTCCGGGGGGGGGGGGGGCGCCCCCCCCCCCCCCCCCCGCTCCCCCAACACCCCCACCACCCCGGTCCCCACCCCGCGCTAACCCCCCCCCCCCCCGGCCCGGGGCGGTTCCGGCGCGGGCGGCAAAACCCCGGCCGCCCGCGCCGCCTTTTTTCCGAACCCCATGATCCGCCGGACACGCCAACGCGACGCCGTCGTCCGCGCCCTCCGCAGCGCCGGGCGCCCTCTCAGTCCGGGCGAAATCCTAGAGGCCGCCCAGCGCGATTGCCCCGGAATCGGCCTGCGCACTGTCTACCGGCACATCCGCGAACTCAGCGACGCCGGAAAACTCGTCGGCGTCGACTACCCCGGGCAGCCCCTGCGCTACGAACCCGCCGCCACCGCGCACCACGCGCACTTCATCTGCCGACGCTGCCAGCGCGTCTTCGACATCCCGGGCGAGATCCCGGACATCCCCGTCACCCCGCCCCCCGGCTTCCGCCTCTCCGGCCAGGAAACCGTCTTCTACGGCACCTGCGCCGACTGCACAGGGAAACAGCCGTAGCCGCCCGGGCACATCCCCGCTCGGCCCGCTGGACCACGGTCACCTGCAGCGAGGACACGCGGTCCGGAAACCGGGGCAAGACCGCACTGATGAAACCGCTACAACCGCGGGATAGTCAGTCCGCCGTCGGTCATGATGACCTGGCCGGTCGAGTATGGGAAGTCACCGCGCACGAAAGCGGCCACCGCCTTGCCGGTGTCGCCGGGCTCGCCCCAGCGCGCAGTGACGCACAAACCGTCGGCAATGAGCTTGTCGTATTTTTCGGTGACACCCGCCGTCATGTCGGTGCGGGTGACGCCGGGGCGGATCTCGTAGACGGGCAGGCCGTATTCACCGAGACGCGCGGCGAAGAGCTGCGTGACCATGCTCAGGCCCGCCTTGGCGACGCAGTACTCCCCGCGGTTGACGGAGACGACCGTCGCCGAAATGGAGGAGATGTTGACGATCCCGCCCCGGAAGTCGGCGTCCGCCGTCTTCTGCTCGACGAGCCAGCGCGCCGCCGCCTGGCTGAGGAAAAAGGCGCCCTGCAGGTTGGTGCCGACAACGTGCTCAAAGCTCTCCTCGGTTGTTTCGAGGAGATCGAGACGCTGTTTCGGCGCGACCCCCGCGTTGTTGACGAGCCAGTTGAGCCGGCCGAAGCGCCCGCGTACGGCGTCGAGCATGGAGGCCCGGTCGGCGGAGTCACCGAGGTTGCCGCGGCAGTAGACGACTTCGGTGCCCGCCGAGCGGAACTCGTCGAGCACCTCCGAAACGCCTTCCTCCGGGCGCATGCCGTTGAGGGCGAGAGAGCATCCTTCTTTGGCGAGGGCGCGGGCGATGCCGAGGCCGATACCGCGGGTGCCTCCGGTGATCAATGCGACTGGTTTCATGGCGGTCCTTCCGTTGTCGTAAGTTTCCGGCTACACGCTCAGAGCGCGGGCACCTCGAGCCAGCGCTTTTCTTCCCAGCTCTTGAGGCCCAGCTCGGCGAGCTGCACCCCTTTGGCGCCCACGCGGACAGTCCACGGGAAGGGCTCGTCGAGGACGATGTGGCGGAGGAAGAGTTCCCACTGCACCTTGAAGGCGTTGTCGTAGTCTTCCTGGTCGGGCACTTCCTGCCAGCCTTCGAAGAAGTCGATCGGCTGCTCGATGTCGGGATTCCACACCGGCTTTGGCGTCGATCCGTAGTGCTGCACGCGGCACCCGCGGAGGGTGGCAACGGCGCTGCCGTGCGTGCCGTCGACCTGCACGGTGAGGAGGTCGTCGCGGCGCACGCGGGTGACCCAACTGCTGTTGAAGTGCGCGATGATCCCGCCCTCCAACTCGAAGGTGGCGTAGGCGGCGTCGTCGGCGGTGCACTTGTAGGGCTTGCCCTGTTCGTCGACCCGCTCGGGGATGTGCGTCGCGCCGAGACAGCTCAGGGCCTTCACTTCGCCGAAGAGATTGTCGAGGACGTAGCGCCAGTGGCAGAGCATGTCGACGATGATGCCTCCGTCGTCTTCCTTGCGATAGTTCCAGCTCGGGCGTTGCGCAGGCACGTTCGTGCCCTCGAAGACCCAATACCCGAATTCTCCGCGCACACTGAGGATTTTGCCGAAGAAGCCCTGCTCTTTGAGGCGCTGGAGCTTGCGCAGGCCGGGCAGCCACAGCTTGTCCTGCACGACACCGTTTTTGATGCCCGCCTTTTCGCAGGCTTCGGCGATGGAAAGCGCCGTGGCGGTGTCGGTCGCGGTCGGCTTTTCGCAGTAGACGTGCTTGCCCGCGGCGGCGGCTTTCTTCACCGCACCGGAGCGCCGGCCGGTTGTCTGCGCGTCGAAGTAGACGCTGTAGCTGTCATCGGCGAGACACTTGTCGAGGTCGGTCGACCACTTCTCAAGTCCGGTGAGCTTGCACAACTCCTTCAATTTGTCGGGATTGCGCCCGACGAGGATGGGATCGGGCATGATCGTCTCGCTTTCCGTGACGCGCACCCCGCCCTGCTTGCGGATCGCAAGAATGGAGCGGAGAAGGTGCTGGTTTTTGCCCATGCGTCCGGTGACGCCGTTCATGACAATGCCTACGCGGTGTTCTTTCATAATTGTATCGGGATATTGGGTTGAATTGAATTGGTGTGGTGAAAATTCTCCGCCCTCACACATGCTCCAGTGAGGCGCGTGCGATGCGGTCGAGCCATTCGTCCTGGTCGCCTTCCCAGGCTTCCTTGGAAAAGATTTCCACTTCGTTGAAACCATCGAAGCCGGCCTTCTCGACCCAGCCGCGGATTTGCTTGATCGGTATACAGCCTTCGCCCATGAGGCCGCGGTCGAGGAGGAGGTCCCGGGTGGGTGTGCGCCAATCGCAAACATGGAAGGCATGGAGCCAGCCGTTTTCGCCGCAGCGGGCGACTTCCGCCTCGAGGTCGGGATCCCACCAGAGGTGGTAGACGTCGACCGCCACCCCGACATAGGGGGAGCGGAAGTGGGCGCACATGTCGTTGGCCTGGCGCAGCGTGTTCACGGCGGAGCGGTCGTCCGCGTACATCGGGTGCAGCGGTTCGATGGCGAGTTTCACGCCCTGCTTTTCGGCGTGCGGGAGGGCGCGCTCGATCCCTTCGCGGATCTGGTCGCGGTTGCGCTCCAGTGGCTGTGTGGGCAGGGCACCGCAGACGAGGACGACCATGGGCGCGCCGATACCCGCCGCCTCGTCGATGGCGCGGCGGTTGTCGGCGTCGCTCTTTTCCCGCGCGGCCTCGTCGGCATGGCAGAAGAAGCCGCCCCGCACGAGCGCCACGGCGGCCAGTCCGGCGTCGGCGATGCGCTTGCGCACGGCGGGGAGTTCGCGCCCTTCAAGGGTATCGCGCCACACCGTGATGCCCCCGAAACCCTTGGCCGCATAGCGTTCGACCGCCGTCTCGATGGACCACGGCTTGGTCGTGATCGTGTGGACGGCCACACGGGAGAGATCGATTTCGCGGAGGCTCATCAGTACTCTCCCGGCAGGCAGGCAAAGAATGTGTATTCCGGCTCGCCCTCGAGCATGCGCCACGCCGTGAGGGCCAGCTCGCGGGCGTGGTAGTCGCCCCACATGCTGGACTCGCCGCACGGCTGCTTGCGCCCCTCGGGGATGTAGTCCCAGCCGTTCGGGCGGTGGTAAATGCTGTGCAGGGTGAGGCCGTGGTGCGCCGGGTCCTCCGAGAGATAGGGCTCGGCAAGGAGAGCCTTGAGCGAGGTGAGACCGGCTTGGAAGTAGCGCTTGCCGTCTTCGATATCGCGCCCGAGGTAGAGACCGAGGCGCAGGAGACCCTGGGCGCCGATGGCCGCCGCCGAGCTGTCGACCGGCTCGAAATCGTTGAATGGATCCGCCGGTCGCTCGCGGAAGTCACCGAGGCGGTGCAACTCCGGTGCGCCGCCGTCCCAGTAGGGAATGCCGTCCGAAGCCGTGTTGGCGATAAACCAGTCACAGGTCGCGCGCGCCGCCTTGAGGAAGACGGCTTCCACCGCCTCCCGGCCGCCGAAGGTTTCCAGCTCAGCGTCCGGCAAAGTGCGGAAAAATTCCAGCTCCTCGGGAAAACCGACCATGGCCCATGAAAGGCCGCGCGTCCATGTCGTGAAGCCGCTGAAGCCCTGCTGCGCATTGGGACAACGGAACTGCCCGTCGTTGGTGTTGAAGACACACTCGTGCGCGGCGCGGCCCCACTCGTCGTAGCTGTCGCGGCCCTCGCCGTAGTAGATGTTGTAGCGCGCCGTGGCGAAGGCGTGCTGCACGAGGCGCTCCAGCAGACTCACGGAGCGGTCGTTGTCCGTCATGACAGAATGCCCGAGCCGGTGCCCCACCCCGAGGATGCGGCAACTGCGGATGGTATCGACAAAGAGCGAATGCGGTCCGTTGAAGGAATAGATGTAGCCCCCGCCGTCGGCGACCGGCGTCCAGCGGCGCGCCTGCACGGCGGCGGAGATCTTGATCGCCAGCTCGTGGAATTCGCGCTCCCACGGGTTGTCGTCGATCTTGCCTTCGCGCATGAGACGCAGCAGGTTTCCGTAGGTGGACAGGTTGTTGAATCCGTGGTCGTGCACCCCGAAGTGGCTCACATGCGAAGCCATCTTCTCCACCGTGCCGCGCCGCCCGATATCGAGGAAGTCGCGCTCGCCCGTGGCGTCAAACTGGAGCAGCGCCGAGCCGTATTGGAAGCCCTGCGTCCACTCCGTCCATCCGCGGGTGGTGTATTTGCCCGCCCATGTGAAGACAGGCGAACCTTTGGAGGCGTCGTATTCCGCCTCAATGGCCTTGATCTTTTGGCCGGACACCTCCCAGAACCGCTCAAGGGCGGGACGGAGGTCCTCCAGTGTCAGTGTGTCATCGATCTGCATGATTTCTATTACTTCCGTAACGTTGGTTCTTCCGTGTGTGGACGAGGATGAGGCGGCTGTCCTCCAGCGCCTCGTAAGTGTGCTCCAAGACGGCATCGAATTGCGCCGATTCGCCTCCGCCCAACTCGATTTTTTCGGCCGGCAGCGAAATGCGCACGCGCCCATGGAGCACCCAGCAAAATTCGTGGTCGTCGCGGTGGATCTCGGGGTTGGACACCTGCGCCCCCGCGCGCGCCTCGGCCAAGAAGCACGCCATGTTGGCGTAGCGCACGATGCGGAAGCGGAATCCCTCGCGCTCGTAGACGCGCTCCCCCGCTTGCTGCGCGAAGGGACTCTCGGCGAGGGCGAGGAGGTCCGTCGCGCTCATCTGGAACACACGCGCGAGCCGGTAGAGCGTCTCCAGCTCCGCCGTCGTCTGGTTGCGCTCCAGCTTCGAGATCACCGCCGGCGAAACGCCCGACTGCACCGACACCGCGCCGATCGTCAGCCCCGCGCCCTTGCGCAGGCTGCGGAGAATACGGAAGTCGAAGAGCCGACCCCCGGTCGTGGTCTCTGTTGGCGCGGCCATGGTCATTTCCACAACACAAGGACATGGAAAACTTTCGCTTGCAATAAGAAAACTAATATTTTTTAACCCGAAGGAAGATTATGAAGCCAAACATCGACACCGCACTGCAACATCGCGTCGTACCCGTCGCCGTCATCAAACGGCTCGACGACGCCGCCCCGCTCGCCGAGGCCCTCCTTGAAGGAGGACTGCCCATCATCGAAGTAACGCTCCGCACGGATTGCGCCCTCGACGCCATCCGCAAGCTGCGCGACGCCTACCCCGAGCTGATCGTGGGGGCGGGCACAGTCATCGACACCGACAACCTCGAAGCGGCCTGCGACGCGGGCGCGAGCTTCGTCGTCTCTCCGGGGACCAACGCCGCCGTAATCGAGCGTGCGGGCAAACACGGACTGCCGATCCTCCCCGGCGTCATCACCCCCACCGAAGTCATGCGCGCCCTCGATCTCGGCTGCAAGCTGCTCAAGTTCTTCCCCGCCGAGGCGGCGGGCGGCGCGGCCATGGTCAAGGCCCTCGCCGGTCCCTTCAGCCACACCGGCGTGCGCTTCGTGCCCACCGGCGGCATCAACGCCAAACTCGCGCCCGACTACCTCGCCCTGCCCTCCGTCGCCGCCATCGGCGGCAGCTGGTTCGTCGACGCCAAGCTCGTCGCGGCAGGCGATTTCAAAGCCGTCGCCCGCCTCACCCGCGAAGCCGTCGCGCTCGCCGGTGCGTGAGGCAGCAATGGCACGCGGAGAATGCGGCTGTCCGCATGCACCGGGCCGGCGAACCCAAGATACCCTGTAACTACCGCACCTCCACCACCCTGCGTTCGCGGCGGCGGACTTTGGACGGCGGCTCGCCCGTGACACGGCGGAAATGGTGGCTCAGTTTCTCGGGACGGGAAAACCCGCACAGCTCTGCAATGTCGACGAGGCTCGCATCGGTCTGTATCAGGTAATCCCGGGCGCGGAGGACGCGCAGGCGGATGAGGGCACTGTAGGGCGACTCCCGGGTCGCCGCCCGGAAGGTGCGCTCGAGCTGCCGCCGGTTTGTCCCGAGAGCGCGCACCCATTGGTCGACGCTCTGGAGGCTGCGCAGGTTGTCACGGGCATGGCGAAGGGCGCGCTCCACGAGGGGGTCGCCCACCGCAATGACCTCAGTGGAGGCACGGGTGATCACAGTTGTCGGCGTGATGCGGACCGGGTCTTCCGGGGCCGCTTTGCCGCTCACAAGGCGGTCGAGCCAACCCGCCGCGGCGTCGGCGATGCGTTCCCACGGAAGGGCCACACAACTCAGGGGCGGTTCCGCCATTTCGCAGACGAGGGCATCGTCACTCGCGGAGAGGATGGCAATATCGTCCGGAATCCGCCGCCCGATGCGGGCGGCACCCTCCGCGAGCGTTCGTCCAAGGGAATCGTGCGCGGCAAAAATCCCGCAGGGCACCGCAAGCCCCTGCAACCACTTCTGCAGCCGCGCGCTTGGTTCCTGCCAGACGGGGCCCGCCGCGCCCGCTGCCGCCGTCGCCTCCTCGAAAACCGAGACCGTTAATCCCGCCTCCCGCAGGCTGTCGCGGTATCCCCGCATCCGCTCCGGCGCGTGCATCGTCGCGCGCCCGCAATAGGCAAACCGCCGCAAACCGCGCTCCAGCAGGTGCTGCGCCGCCAGCTGCCCCACGGCGTAGTCGTCCACATTCACGCATACCGCTCCGTCCACGATGAGATCGGCGAAGAGCACAACGGTGGGCTTCCCGAAGGCGAATACACTTTCCACCAGATCGATGTCGAATTCCACCAGCACACCGTCCGCCTTCTGACCGCTGATCAGGCGCAGAATGGACTCGACCGGCCGGTCGAGCGGCACAGGCACAAACTCCCATCCCCGCGCCACCCAAGGAGCGAGCCCACGTGCCAGCCTCCGGAGATTCAGGGGCGATAGGATGACCACCGCGCGCCGCCGCTTCATCATTCGACCACCCTTTCCCCTCTGTCGCAAATCGGCAAACAAAATCCGCAATTCACGGTATTCCGCGCCATCGAGAGGAGGTATACACAAAGCCATGGCACAAGTATCGCTCAAAAACCTCGACAAAGTGTATCCTCCCTCGGGCAAGACCGGCGCGTTCCACGCCGTGAAGTCCATCAACCTCGAGATCCGCGACAAGGAGTTCATGGTCCTTGTCGGTCCCTCGGGTTGCGGGAAGTCGACCACCCTGCGTATGGTTGCCGGTCTGGAGGACATCAGCGGGGGCGAGTGCTTCATCGGCGACCGCGTCGTCAACAACGTCCCGCCGAAAGACCGCGACATCGCCATGGTCTTCCAGAACTACGCCCTCTACCCGCACATGACGGTCTACGAGAACATGGCCTTCGGCCTGAAGCTCAAGCGCGTCCCCAAAGCCGAGATCGCCAAGCGGGTGCAGAACGCCGCCGAAATCCTCGGCATCACCGACTACCTCGACCGCAAACCCAAGGCGCTCTCCGGCGGCCAGCGCCAGCGCGTTGCGGTAGGCCGCGCCATCGTGCGCGATCCCAAGGTCTTTCTCTTCGACGAGCCCCTCTCCAACCTCGATGCGAAGATGCGCGTCTCCATGCGCACGGAGATCAGCCGCCTGCACAACCGGCTCAACGCCACGATGATCTACGTCACCCACGACCAGATCGAGGCAATGACGATGGGCGACCGCATCTGCGTCATGAAGGACGGCGAAATCATGCAAGTCGACGAGCCGCTCGATCTCTACAACCATCCGGAAAACATGTTTGTCGCCGGCTTCATCGGCAGCCCACCGATGAACTTCATCCACGGCGAACTCACGGAGGAAAGCGACAAACTCGTCTTCACTGAAAACGAGGGCACTTCGGAACGCCCGCGCCTGCGCGTCACCCTCTCTCCGCGCCTCCGGCAAAACCTCGCCACCCACCGCGGGCGCAAAGTCGTCTTCGGCATCCGTCCTGAAAACATCGCCGACGCAGCCGTCGCCTCGGACGAAGTGCGCGAAGTCTCCTCCAAAGCCGTCGCCCATGTCGAAGTCTCCGAACCCGTCGGCGCCGAGACCTTCCTCTACCTCGCTTCCGCCGCCCACTCCTTCGTCGCCAAAGTCGACTCCAAAGGCCGTTACGAATTCGACCAGGACATTCAACTGCTCTTCGACCTGCGCGCCGTCCATTTCTTCGACCCCGAAACCGAAAAGGTGATTGGGGAGAAGTGAGGTGCGGGAGATTTTCGGCCCGCTGCCTGGGACCCCTCCGCTGACCACGAAACACGTAAAGCAAATTCTCGCCGACTTCCCGTGAATTACCTGCTCGACCCCAATGCCCTCGTCGCCAGGGACTGGTCCCAATGTCGCTCGGTTAAGCCCTGCATCGTTCCGGCGAAGCCCGCCATGGACTGCGGTGATCCTTCACCGCCTTCGCCGCATAAGGACGCCGCCCAACCGCAAAGGCGGCGGTGCCCGCCGCACTCCAAGGCGCTTCGCGCTCCTTCTTCGGATGATGCGGTGTCGAAACCGGACCGACCGGATTTCCTTGCGTACCCGGTTTATCCGTGCACCGTTGGGGGCTGGTCCGATTACGAAGACCATGAACGCGTTGCTTTTTGATAATGAAACGTCCCATGAAACAACGCGATAAGATGCGGGAGCTAATACAGAAGTTCGGTGATGATAGTTGTGCAGTTATTTCAGCTTATGCTGCTGCTGAAATCAGAGGAGAAGTGGAACGGAAAAGTAACTCCAATGGAATTCCTGCTGACGCCTACGCGGCTGCGCTTTACAGAGATGCGATTCGTAAAAATTGGCACAGGTGACCTTTCGTGAAATACGCACAATCAAAGCGATTATACCGACTGCTTTTCCTAGTTGCAGCAATCATAGTTTCAATTGCAACGTATCAAAACGTCTCAGGTTGGTGGGATAAAAACCTCGGTCGCAAACTGCGCGAAAGCCATCGCACTGAAATGCGTCAACGCGAGCACGAACGGTTTCCGGAAATCTTGGAAGAAGAAGGTATGGAAGCTGCGCGCGCATACCGTCTGCGTCCAATGGTTTTCGGCGAATCCAAAGCGATGCGGCTGTACTCTGATTGGAGGTGGGCTCTCGTCACCATTACCTTTGCAGGGATTTTCTTGGCTGCCTATAGTTTGATTTGGACAGCTGGAAACTGCTGCTTTCGATATGTTGTATATGGATCAGTGAAGGACTTGCCGAACATAAGGGAGTAAATTGAGAAAGCCAACGACCGAAAACCCGATCCAATAAAAACTAATTTACCCCAATCGTTAGCGACGGTCTTGGGCAGGGATCGGCCGACGGTTTTGCGGC